>CANOBT010000149.1 GCA_947564305.1 uncultured Lachnospiraceae bacterium
TATACACTTAAAGTGTCTCATGCGGCATTTCTTTTAAAAAGTTGTAAAGTGGTGTTATACGAATAAACCTAAAGAAAAAAGAAGAAAAGAAAAAGAAAAGCAGGAAGAAATCCCAAAAGATAATCTAATTAATGAGGAAGTAGTTGAAGATTTAGGGAAAGTTGCAATTACGGGTGTTGCACTATTTGGATTATATGAATTAGTAAAATGGGGGGTGGCGGTTGCTTTGACACCAGCTACAGGTGGAGGCAGCTTAGTTGCAGCAGGTTGTATGCCGTAAGGGAGGAGTTTTTTGATGAATAAAACGCAAATTATTAAAAAGGTCGTAGGAGAAAAATTAAAAGGGTATGGCTTCCAATATCTGAAAACAGACGGTCCGCTTCGGATATTTATCCGAGAAGTCAATGGATTTAAGAGATACTATGATCCTGAAACGGATATAGTAAAACAATATATCAATATTCAGGGAAGCAACTTCTATAAGGGATTGACGGTTCGTTTTAATACGGATGTGTATGGGTATGAAATGGTGCAGGAACTTACTGAATTGAAAAAATATGGAAATAATGGGTGGTTGGTGTATACAGACGAGAATGATTATAAAGAAAAGTTGAGTATACTTACAGAACTTATTATTGAGCATGGTCTGAATCTGCTGGAAAAAATGAGTTCTGAGGAAGAGATTATTCCGACAAGGGCGATGGCGGAAAAATTGTTCAATCAGCATAAGGAGTTGAGGAATGCTTTTGTAAATGAATTTCATATTAATGCAGTATATAATCAGCCGAAAGAGATAGACGAGAGTTTCCAGCCGATTAAGAAATTGATGATGGATACTGTTGAGTTATCCTATGAAAATGTACAGGAATTGCTTGTGAAAATAGCTGCTTTTATTGGAGAAATATCTTGTGAGATGTGTTCATATGAGTGGAAATTTCCTGAGCATTTTAAGGCACCGGAAATAGTTGGAGACTACCCCTGTTTCTGGCCGCTAGATGTGGTGATAAATATATGGAAAAATAAATGTGAAGATCAATCCTGGAAATTATTGGAAGAGCATATTGAGGTATTAAAGCATAGTTTAGAGAATTGATTAGATAATTTTGAAGAAATGAAAAAGGGGAAAACCATGATCCAGAAAAAAACAAAAGAAACCTCCCGGACAGTTCCGGAGGAAAACAGAATCATCCGGGAAACCATCCGGAAATCCTGGCTCAACGCGTCCGGCGAGTTCGCGTTCCGGAAGCTTGCGAGACATCAGGAGGGCTTTTTGGACTGCTCTCTGGAAGAGGAGAAAGAGAGCCTTTCGGTCGCCTACGAGGTCGGAAACCTTCTTCCCTGGGCGGACATCCGGCGGGAGAAGAGGGAGCTGATGATCTCGGCGCTGATCGATGTGGGAAAACAGGAATACCAGCGGTGGCTGTACCAGGGACAGCAATTGGGATTGCGGGGATTACTTATGTTGCAGCCGATAATTGTGTGATAACGGTTGGAGCATCTGGTAGTGCCAGTGCCGGAGGTGGATTATGTGGCTCAAGTCAAATTGCATTTGATAAAAATGGTAATTCAGAAATACAAATAACTGGTGGATATTTAATTTCTACAGGAGAAAAGGTGGGAGGAGTAGGTACTATTTCTATTTTTCCTGGAATGAAAGATGTTTCGGAGTCTAGAGATTATTTTTCAGTTTTGGGGGTTTCTGGTGGACTGGGGTTATTTGGTGGCATTGATATAATGTTTGCAGGTGAGGGAAATGAAACACATTTTGCGGGGGCGTTTTCGTTAGGCGTTGGAGAGGGATTAGAAGGACATTTCTATGGTACATATACATGGAAGTTATTAGGAATACAAAATTTGGAAACGTGCTTAGAATAGGAAGGGTGTTAATATTGAAATTGCATTATATAGATAATATTGAAACGGAATTATCTGAAATGGAAATAAAGAAAAGATTGAAAAATATCGCGGTAGAAGATAAATTTTTCAATATGAATATAAAAGGGAAAAAAATATATCATTTAGAATTTAAAGAAAATATAATTTCTTTTTTCTATTTATCCAGTGTAGGTGTACAGGATATGCTCTCACCACGGATATATATAAAAATATTGAAAAAAGATAAAGGATATACATGCAATTTGTATTATCGCAGAACATGGATGTCCTTGTGCTTATTCATTTGGTGGAATATTTTTTGTGGGCTGTGTATCAGTGAAAGTGTCCAAAGAAATAATATCATTCATTTTATATGTTATATAGTAGCATATGTTTTAGGAGTTTGGATAGCGGAAAAACGTCGTATCAGTATATGCAAAAAGGTGGTTACAATAAAAGAGGATCTTTGATATCTGACGAAGTACGGCTACACGGCGCAGGGGGATGTGGACCGCATTGCCTACGCGGACGGGCGGGAAGTAAAGCTTTCCTACAACCCTTTAAGGCAGCTGGTGAAGATGGAGGACTGGCTTGGTATCACGAGGATAGAGAACGATGCCGCCGGGAGGGCGCTGAAAGTACAGTACCCGGACGGGAAGGAGGTATCATACACCTACGGGAAGAGCGGGGAGCGGACAGGAATCACCTATCCGGACGGGAGGAAAGCGGAATATCTCTATGACGAGGAAGTAAGGCTTTCCGGGCTGGATGACGGGAATGGAATGATCCGTTACCGTTATGATGAGGCCGGGCGGCTCTCACGGAAGACGTTCCCGAACGGCATGGAGACATCCTATCTTTATAATACGTCGGGATACCTGGCGGAACTGGCCCACCGGGACAAGGAGGGGATCTTAGACCGCTATCGCTATCAGTATGACCTGACGGGGAACAAGACTGCTATCGAAAAGCAGAGGAGAGGGCTCCCGGAGGAGAGCGGCATTTACGCCTACGGCTATGATGCGCCGGGAAGGTTAAGCAGTGTCGCGAAGGACGGACAGAGTTTAAGGACTTATGAGTATGACGCCTTCGGCAACCGGAGCCTGTTGAAAGAAGGAAGCCGGGAAACGTCCTATGCTTACAATGCCCTGAACCAGCTTCTGAGCAGAGCGGATGCCGTGAACGAGGAAACCTACGCGTATGACAGGCGGGGAAATCTGAGCCGTATTCTGGAGAATGGGGCGTTAAAGAACCGCTATACTTGTGGTGCCATCAATCGGTTAGAGCAGGCGGTAAACGGAGAGGGGGAAGCGGCTTCCTATACGTATAACGGCCTGGGGCACCGGGTGGGGAAGACGGCCGGGCCGGAGACGAAGATACAGTACACCATCGACCTGACGAAGAGTTATCATAACCTTCTGCAGAAAGAGGAAAGAGGGGACGTCCAGACTTATCTGTGGGATGGAGGCATCGCCGGGATAGCGGGGGATGGCGGCAGGAGTGGAAGGTATTACCTGAAAGATGAGCTGGGAAGCCCGATCCGCCTGATAAGTGAGAGCGGAGAACTGGCGGAAACCTACGGGTATGATGAGTTTGGGCAGGATCTGTACGGGAATCAGGGAGTGACACAGCCTTTCGGCTATACAGGATATCAGGCGGACCGGACAGCGGGGACTTACTATGCCCAGGCGAGGGAATACAGGGCAGAGCTGGGAAGATTTGGTGCGGTAGATACCATTAAGGGAACAGCGACAGCGCCGTATACGCTGAATGAGTATGGGTATTGCTGGAATAATCCTATGATGTTTATAGATTTAGATGGTCAATGGCCTCAGTGGCTAGTAAATAATTTGGAAAAAGCAAGAAGCTTTTTTAATACGTATATTTATGGGGAGAAGGAGATAGTAAAGAAAACAAAAGGAAAGTTGACGGAAATAGCTTATCCATATCACATAGAGGAAGAATCAGTTACAATTCAAAATGAAAATTTCACAGGCTCAATTTTGGTGAAAGAAACCATTTTTACAAATGATACGCAAGATATAAAGTATTCGATAAATATTCCTACATTTGATTTGGTTAGTGTGAAAGTTAATGCAGACACAGGCTGGTTAAAGAATAAAGTTGGATTTGGATTGAAGCTACCATTTTACTATAACGAAAGCTTACGCATATTTGGTTATCATCAAGGTATGATTGATGAAATAAGAAGATATGATGAGTATGGTGTTCATGTGAAAATGGGAGTTGCATATGTTGTGGCAATTGTAGTATTTCTTTTTTATGGAGTTGCAACAGGTATGTATGATATCGAAACAGCATTTCAGTCATTTCAACAATATTGGAACGGAATGAAAGAATGTATTAAGTGATTTAAGAACAAAGATCATCAAATAATTAATAAAGTAATATTATTTATAAATTAAATTGGACACAAGGGAGAGAATTTTATGGAACAGGGGAAAAGAAAAGAATATTTTATTTTTACCAGTATTTTTTGGTGGATGGGTTTTATTTTATTTGGAGTAATGATGATGGTTAATAAAGAAGTATTGGATATACCTTTGAGTACTTTTACGGTTTTTTTATTATATGGTTTAGAAGGAGGCTTGTTGCTTGGAGGATTGGTGTCTGGGATGATACTTTTTGTCAGATTTTTTAAACGCCAAAAATTAGTTGTTAGAGTCATGTTATGTCTCTTTTTCCCAGTTACATTTGCGGTTGTCTGTCATATTGGGATATTATTGTTTTTACCATATGGAATATACAATTTTGTTGCTATGAAGAAGAATAAGATAGAAAAAGAGGCATGAGGTTTTACTGTAAGGGGCATTAATAAAAAATGAATATTTTTTTGGACAAAATGGTGCGCTGAAGAACCGTTATACTTACTATAAGTAGTGTCTGCTTTTTAAGTCCCAAAATCATTGATTTTACTGACTTTCTGGCATATTTATAATAAAATAATTGCAGGGGTTCTGTTTCCAGGCATCGATTTTCCTTGCAGTTTTACCCCGAATCCTATCGCGGAATGGAGCAAAAGGCCATGTACAGACCAAGCGACACAACCCAGCATTCCTTTCTTGACTTCAACCAGCCCATGGGGCTGCATATGAACCCGGACAACCGATGGGTGAAGATAGACGACAGCATCCCATGGGATGAGTTCGAGACCAAATACGCTGGTGCTGTTCCGCAAGCGCATCACCATGGAGATGGTCATGGAGGCCAACGAATCCGTGCTTTCCCGAAAAGATGACCGCAAAGGGCCGCCCTCACCAGGCTCCTCCTCCAAAGGAGAAAGTCCGGAAAAGGAAACGGAGAACAAGGGAACCCTGACCTTTGACGCGACCTGTGCGCCGGCCCATATCCGCTATCCCTAGGACATCTCCCTGCTGAACGAGGCGAGGGAATTCCTTGAGGGGATGGTCGGGCGCTTCTGCCGCTGCTACGGCCTGCACCGGGGTAGTTGATTTGATGTTGATTTTTAAATATAGGGAAAGGCATTGAATAATCGTTTTGTTTACAGTACAATATAAATCAGGGATAAATAAAACAGTATAGCTGAGCAGAACATGAAAAGAGGTAAAAAATTTGATGATTATTTTAAAGAGTTCGGTAACTATCAAAAAAGGGGATTAGAAACTGAACTTCTGGAAAAAGCAACGGCAACATTTACAATCGCTTTTTTTAATCGCTTTGTGCGGGAAAAATCAATTAATTATAAAGCAAAAGAAAGTATGCGAGTAACAGAACGTAAGATAATACACTTTATGGAATGTGAAATAAAGACATTGCCAGGAGTAAAAAATGTAATACGAAAAGAAAAAATAGTAGAAATTGATGTGGATGTTTTTGAGTATGAGGAATTTCTTTCGCAGTTTTATCATTCAATAAAAAGATTAGCTAAAAATGTGGATAATGTATCTTTTCCGGGATATTTATTGCAAAAGAATTTTAGCAAGTTGAACGTGAATATTATGTACGATGAGAAATGTGTTTTTCATCGAATTAGTATTCCAGTGAAAAATATCCTTATATACCAGGAATATGAAAAGTTTTGTTGTACATTATTGCCAAATGAAGAAGAAATGGAGATGCAAATTATAAATCCATCCCAAGCAGCAGTGCAGGGTATAGCTTTACTAACCTCATTAAAAAAGATGTTTATGTATACAACAGAAATAGAACAAGAATTATTTGGTAAGTCAGGAAAGTTTATTGTAAAGCAAGTATATTGTCAATATCAGAATAAGGTAATTAATATTGTACACGAAACGATAAATTCGCTAAATAATATAATAGAGTGTATTTATTTAAACAAAGTAATTGATATTTCTGAAATCACTGATATTAAAAGAATACTGGAAGAAACAGGTGAACAGATGCGAGATGTTATTTTTGATGTGGCAAAAGAAGCATCTTACGAACAGATAGAAGATTTATTCAATCAATTTGTAGATGTGTTTGCTCAATATGTAGATGCATCGGGAATAATGGCTGTTAGTTAGGAACAGCTCATCCATATGGTAATTCTGCGGTATCGGAGTATTCAAGTACCAAAAGCAGAGAAAGTTAAAAATATTGGGATGTTGAAGAGAAGGTTTTGAGAAAAAGATGTTTTAAGTTAGTGTATATTTTACTAATTTAAAATATGCGTTACCAGTTTTGAAAATTACCTGCTTTGATCAGGAAATTAAAGGACAGAAAAACTCTACCAACACAAAATCTGGTAAACAGAAAATGGAATATCCCTCAATCCCACATAAATCCAGCATTTCAGCCCAATTTTGATGATCCTTATTATATTGAAATGTTTGATTTTGAACATAGTGCTGATGAGGATAGATATATTGCGATAGGGAAAGTCGGAGATGTGTTGTTTGTAGTAGAAGAGGAGAAAAAAAGTCCTATTAACTTCGATGAGGATTGTGGAGAATTGTCGCCAGCCATGATGAAGGCGTTTAAGAGTGCGGTGGTGCAAAGAAATCGCAAGAAGAAAGCTTAGAAATTTGGGGGAAGAACCTTACCCCCAAATGGAGAATGGCTATCCCCAAAATTAGTTCAATTTCTAGCTGGATGGAGTACTAGCAAAATATCGTAAATTTCCAAGGAAGTTGCATTCTATTGCATTTATAAATAAATGACCGCCTTTCATTTGTTTTATTGATTGGACATCTAAAGCAGATTAGGGATACAATGGACAGGATAGAAAATTAAAGAATCAAAAATGCAAAGGAAAAAAATGAAGAAGAAACTGGTAAGTATTTTGCTTTGCGCCGCCTTGGCGGTATCAGCATTCACCGGCTGCGGCAGTTCCGACCCGGAAGAAGAAGCAAAATCAAAAGCGGCTGCAGAAGGCAGCGGCACAGAAAGTGAAAACGGAACGGAAACAACGGGAGCAGAGGGTGTCTTTACATATGCAATTGGGGGCGACACCGGCAATACCCTGAACCCACTTACGGCAGACGACAGATGGGGACTGATGACCTGCCATCTCCTGTACTCACCTGCATATTACGTTTATGCAGACGGTACGATTGACTACATTCTTGCGGAGAGTATGGAGCCGTCAGAAGACGGGCTGACCTATACGATGAAGCTGAAAGAAGGCTTGAAATGGAGCGATGGGGAGCCGCTTACGGCAGACGACATCATCTATACCTATGAAGAACAGAATAAACAGTCAGAGAACCTGTTCATCGGAGGCGAGCCAATCAAGTTCGAGAAGGTAGACGACCTGACGGTAGAGTTCAAACTTCCGTCCGTATGCGCCAGCGCCATGGAGATGTTATCTTCCGAGGCAAGCATCCTTCCAAAGCACTATTTTGAAGGAAAGAACACCTTTGACATCAATATGCTGGAGGAAGAAGTGGTAGGCGCAGGTCCATATATGTTGGAAGAGTATCAGACAGGGCAGCATCTAAAATTCAAGAAAAACCCGAATTATGCAAATGGCGAAGCGAATATCGACACGATCGTCTACCGGGTCATCGAGAGCAACGACACGGCTACCCTTGCTCTCCAGAACGGCGAGATTGATGCATGGATTGGGCTCCCGGACCTGTTAGATCCATATCAGGATAACGACAGCTTCAATATCACGAACTACAGCGAGGGGCGTGTGGCTTATATGAGGCTGAACCCGAAATCTGCGAACATGCAGGACAAGTCCTACCGCGAAGGAATCCTGTATGCCATGGACCGTGAGGAAATTTTGACGGCCGCATATACGGACAAGGAGTTCTTTGATCTGGGATATTCCTTCCTGCCTCCGAACAACAGCTATTACAGTGATGATGTGGAGAAATGGGAGCAGGATGTAGATAAGGCGAAAGAGCTGACGGCAAAGGGTTCTAAGTCATTAAAGCTCTGTTATATAGAAGAGGATCAGGTCCAGACCAACCAGGCGCTTACGATTCAGGCAGAATTAAAGGAAATCGGCATTGAAGTAGAGATGGTGGGCATGAATCAGGCAGCGTACATGAAGGTGGCTTATGACAACGAGAATACGGAATATGATATCTACCTTGGCGGATACGTAATGGGTGTAGACCCGGATCTCTATTCTTCCCTGTTTGTTTCAACGAAAGACAATATGATCAATTACAACAATCCAGAGATAGACAAGTTATTTGCCGATGGAAATGCGACTTTGGATGAGGCTGAAAGAAAAGAAATCTATAATGAACTTCAGAAAAAAATATCAGAAGAAGCAATCTTCTATCCATTTGGTTCCAACTTGCGTACGCTTGTGACGACTGCCCGTGTAGGCGGCCTTGAAGAAGCAGGATTCGTACCGATCTATACGTTTGGAGATCTGTCTAAACTGGAACTGAAATAACAGTGTATGGCGAAGAGGCCGTTGCAAAATAGCAGATGTGTAAGCATTTTGCAACAGCCTCTTTTTCGGATTTTAGGAGGAAATATGTTAAAGTACATTGTAAAACGTATTTTGCAGGCAATCCCGTTATTGCTGCTCATCACCCTGATCTGTTTTACCTTGATCAATCTGGCTCCTTATGATGCCATTGACTCCATCACAACGCCGGACATGACGAAGGCAGAGGTGGAGGCAAAGCGGGAAGCCTATGGCCTGAACGATCCTATGATCGTGCAGTATGGACGGTGGGTGGTAAATATTCTGAAAGGAGATTTCGGATATTCGCTGCTGTCCCATACCAGTATCAAGTATGACTTAAAGATTCGGATTCCTGCGACCATTAAGCTGGTATTGCCGTCCTATCTGACTGCATACCTTCTTTCTATCGTGCTGGGGCTTCTGGCAGGAAGCCATAAGAACAAATGGCAGGATAAGCTTATCGACGGCTTCTGCTCGGTAGGAATCTCTATGCCGACCTTCTGGTTCGCTATGATCGTGATGTATTTCCTGGGATACAAGTTCAAGATTTTTCCGTTGATGGGGATGCATACCATAGGGCTTGAGGATTCCTTCGCAGATTTTATGAAGCATTTTGCAATGCCATATCTCGTGCTGACGGTGGGATTTCTGCCGGATCTGACCCGTTATGTCAGAGGGTCTGCCATCGGGCAGCTCAAGGAAGATTATGTAATCGTGCAGCAGGCATTCGGCGCCAAAAAGACGGAGCTCCTATTCAAGCATGTGGGGAGAAATGTATTGATTCCGCTGATCACAAAGCTTGGCATGGCGCTTCCCATGCTGGTGACAGGGGCGGTGATCACAGAGACGATTTTCTCATGGCCGGGAATTGGTTCTTATTTTGTGAAGGCGATCTCGGCGATGGATTATCCCATTGTAATGAGCATCCTGGTACTATCCGGGACGCTGGTGATTCTTGGCAACCTGCTTTCTGACGTTCTCTACTGCCTGACAGATCCGAGAATCAAGACGATGAAATAGAGGTGAGGGCATGAAGAAAAAGAATCGTAGACTGGAAAATGTGATATATGAATTCAAGCATAATAAGCAGGCAATTTTTGCTGCCATTTATCTCTGTGTGATTATCTGTATCAGTATCTTTGTTGTATTTGTAAATGTAGACCCGGATGCTATCGATGTGACCCATAAGCTGGAGTACCCTTCCGGCAGTCATTGGTTCGGTACGGACGAGATGGGGCGGGATTATTTTATCCGTGTCTTATATGGCGGAAGGGTATCCCTTCTGGTAGGCGTACTGGCAATGGTCACGTCGATCCTAATCGGCGTTGCCGTGGGGATGATGTCCGGATATTTCGGCGGGTTGGTAGACAGCCTTTTGATGCGTCTGGTAGACGTATTTTCATCGATTCCATGGATTATTATGGTGACGGTGTTCGGGCTTTTGTTCAAGCGGGGGCTTTTTTCCATTATTATTGTCATCGGCCTGTTCAGTTGGATTGGAATTGCCAGATTGGTGCGTTCTGAGGTGTTGTCAGCCAAAGAACGGGAATATGTGCAGTATGCAAGATTTATCGGAAGGCATCCGGCGCAGGTCATGGTTAACCATGTGCTGCCGTCCATATTTCCCACCATCATTACGGCTGCTACGGCGGAGATTGCCAGTGCGATAATGATGGAGAGTGCGTTAAGTTTCCTGGGAATCGGCGTGGCTGCGCACATGTCGAGCTGGGGGAGCCTTTTACAGAGTTCCCAGCAGTATTTGCAGAAAGCGCCTTATATGGCGGTGCTTCCCGGAATCCTGATTATTTTGACGGTTTATTCCTTCAACAAATTGGGGGATGTGCTCCGTGTATTCGTAGAACCTAAGATAACGGCAGGTGAGAAAAATGAGTGATAAGAAGATATTAGAAGTAGAGAATCTAAGAACCGTGTTCAAAAGCCGTGGGCAGGAGGTTCATGCCGTGCGGGGAGTCAGCCTTTCGGTGGAAGAAGGGGAAATCCTTGGATTGGTCGGAGAGTCCGGCAGTGGGAAATCTGTGACCATGAAGGCAGTCCTTGGGATTCTGCCCGAAAATGCACAGGTCTTTAGCGACAGCCTGAAATTGAACGGGATGGAGCTTTCTGGGATGAAGGAGGAAGAGTACCGCAAGTTGCGGGGAAAGGATATGACCATGATTTTCCAAGACCCCATGACTGCGCTGAATCCGTTGGTGAAGGTAGGAAAGCAGTTGGAGGAGGTCATTTTGCGCCACAGCAGTTGTTCCAAGGCAGAGGCGGGCAAGAAGGCGGTGGAGATGCTGACAAAAGTAGGGATTCCCATGCCGGAACAGAGATTAAAGCAGTATCCCCATGAATTTTCCGGAGGAATGCGCCAGAGAGTTTTGATCGCCATGGCGCTTGCCTGTGAGCCAAAGCTTTTGATTGCAGATGAACCGACGACTGCACTTGACGTTACGATACAGGCACAGATTCTAGATTTGCTGAAAGAGCTGGAGGAAGAATACAAAACGTCGATTGTGCTGATTACCCATGATATGGGAGTGGTGGCAACGGTGTGCAGCAATGTGGCGATTATGTACGGCGGACTGATCATGGAGTACGGGACTTCGGAAGAGATATTTTATGACCCTAAGCATCCCTATACAAAGGCACTCCTTCGGGCAATCCCTTCTTTGGACTTGGAAGAAGGAGAACGGCTCCAATCGATTCCGGGGCTTCCGCCGTCCCTTAGCAATCCGCCTGCGGGCTGTCCCTTTGCAAAGCGGTGTACGCAGGCGCAGCAGAGATGCCATAAGGAGCTGCCAGGATATCAGGAATTCAGCGAAACGCACCGCGCGATGTGTTTCTTAAATGCACGGGAGGAGGAGAGAGCATGAGCCAGGAGATTTTGATTTCCGCTTCAGATCTGAAAAAATATTTCCCCGTGAAAGGTTTCCTTGGAGGGAAGACCCGGTATGTAAAAGCGATAGACGGGATAGACCTTGAAATTCATAAGGGCGAGACTTTTGGTCTTGTGGGTGAGTCCGGATGCGGGAAATCCACGCTGGGAAGGACGCTGATCCGTATGTATGACGTGACGGGCGGGAAGCTGGTCTATAAAGGAAAAGATATTACCAATGTCAAGACTTCGGAGCTTAAAGAGTTCCAGAATAAGATGCAGATTATTTTCCAAGATCCCTACTCGGCGCTGAATCCCTTCTGGAATGTGGAGGAGATTCTGGATGAGCCGATGAAGCAGATCGGCATGTCCGAGGGGGAGAGAAGGGAGAGGATGGAGTATCTTTTAAATAGGGTAGGAATGAAGCCGGAAGATCTGATGAAGTTCCCTTATGAATTTTCGGGCGGGCAGCGGCAGCGGATTGGGATCGCCAGGGCGCTGACGGTCAACCCAGAATTCATCATGTGCGACGAGCCGATTGCGGCATTGGATGTGTCTATTCAGGCACAGGTGGTCAATATGCTGGAGGATCTGCAGGAGGAGTTTGGGCTTACCTATCTGTTTGCGGCACACGACCTGTCTATGGTGCGCTATATCAGTACCAGAATCGGGGTGATGTATCTGGGGAATCTGGTGGAGGTGACGGAGAGTAACGAGTTGTATGAGAATCCTATGCATCCCTATACGCAGGCGTTATTGTCTGCGATTCCGGTAGCCGATCCTAAGAAGGCGGCAGGCCGGGAGAGGATCAAGCTCAAGGGAGAACTTCCAAGCCCTATGGACGTACCGAAAGGATGCCATTTTGCGCCGCGATGTCCTTATGCCAAGGAGCGGTGCCAGGAAGAATGCCCGAAACTTGAGGCAATGGATGAGAAGCATTTTGTGGCGTGCCATTTTGCGGAAGAATTGGGATAAAAAACAAATGGAGTAACAGGATATGAAGATAGTAATTGCGATTGATTCATTCAAAGGCAGCATGAGTTCGATGGAGGCGGGAAACGCGGCGAAAGCCGGGATTCTAAGAGCCTGCGGCGAAGAGGCGGTGATAGCCGTAAAACCTCTGGCAGACGGCGGCGAAGGGACTACGGAGGCGTTGGTGGAAGGCTTGGGCGGAGAATATGTTTCCGTCCGGGTCACAGGGCCGTTGGGCGAAAAGACGAATGCAAGATATGGAATCCTGGGAGATGGAAGGACAGCCGTGATGGAGATGGCAGAAGCTTCCGGAATTATTCTGGTAAAGCG
>CANOBT010000150.1 GCA_947564305.1 uncultured Lachnospiraceae bacterium
CATTGACCTTAATACATTTGCTGTAATCCGACTTTCGTTATAACAATAATAATAACAATAATGGCAGCAGTAATAACAATAACGGCAACACCAACAATAACGGCAGCACCAATGGCAATAATAACACATCGCAGCCAAGCCAAACCACTCAGCCGGAACAGACTATTCCCCAACCAACGCAGCCAGGCCAGACTACTCAGCCATCAACAGAGTAGAAAAAAGAGAGTCCGCAAAAAGGACTCTCTTTTATGTAACATGTTATGCATAATTTCATCAGCTATCACCTTTAATCATATACTTCAGATGTTGTTTACTGATCTAATACCATCTTTGCCGCACCGCAGATTCCGGCATCATTTCCCAGAGTTGCAAGTGTAAATCTAGTTTTCTTATTGGAGAAAAAAGCTTTTTCCCGATAAGGCTTCTCAATAAATGAAAGCAAGATTTCTCCTGCCTTGGACACTCCGCCGCCGATTACAAATACAGCCGGGTCTGCAATGACCGCCAGATTCACCAGACCGCTGGCCAGATATTTTCCGAATTCCTCCGCGATTTCGACTGCCACCTGGTCTCCTTCCTTTACGGAATCAAACACATCCTTGGCTGTCACCGTCTCTTTATGAAGCGCTGTCTTCCTGCTTTCCGTCTCTAATTTCTTCTTTGCCAGACGCACAATTCCTGTAGCGGATGCATACTGCTCAAGACATCCATGATTTCCGCAGCCACAGGTATCCGGCTCATCATAATTTACACAAATATGTCCGACTTCCCCTCCTGCGCCATGTTCTCCGGTAATCACTTTCCCATTGACAATTACGCCGCCGCCAACACCGGTTCCCAATGTGATCATCACCATGTTCTTCTCGCCGCTGCCGCCGCCCTTCCACATCTCGCCAAGAGCTGCCACATTTGCATCATTGCCGATTACAGACGGGATTCCGACCAACTCCTCCAGTTCCCGTTTTACTTCTTTATATGTCCATCCAAGATTGGCGCTGCCATTGACTACACCCTCCTCCGTCACGGGCGCCGGTACTCCGACTCCCACTCCGACGATATCCTCTTTAAAAATCCCTCTCTCTTCTGTCTTCGCAAGGATAGAGGCTGCAATGTCCGGTAAAATTGCCTGGCCCTCATTTTCTGTCTTTGTTATGATCTCCCACTTATCCAGAATCTCACCGGTTTCATCAAGCAATCCCATCTTTACTGTTGTTCCGCCAATATCTACTCCATAACAATACTTCATAACCTTACTCTTCCCGTCCTTTCTATCGTATTGATTGATGACTGTCCACTGTACAGACGGTCTTCACAAGTCTGGCTTACCGCTGTTCATTGAGCGTCTGAGCAATTCTGAAAATTACTCATCAGAATTTCCCTTTTTTACAAGATTTTCCTGAACACGCTTATACAGTTCCTGTGCTGCGTTATACCCCATCTTCTTCTGTCTGTGATTCACCGCCGCAGACTCCATAATGATTGGCAGATTCCGTCCCGGGCGTATTGGGATGCTGTGGCAAACCACTTTATTCCCCAGGAATTCCGTATAACTCTCTTCCAGTCCCAGACGGTCATATTCTTTATCCCTGTCCCAGTCCTCCAATGTAATTACAAGATCAATGTTCTGTGTCTCCCGCACACACTGAACACCAAACATGGATTTTACATCTACAATACCTATTCCCCGTAATTCTATAAAATGACGGGTAATATCCGGTGCTGAACCAACCAAAGTCTCATCACTGACTTTGCGAATCTCGACCACATCATCTGTCACGAGACGATGGCCTCTCTTAATCAGTTCCAATGCTGCTTCACTCTTTCCAATCCCGCTCTCTCCCATGATCAGAACGCCAACACCATATACATCCACCAGAACACCATGAATTGTAATACACGGTGCAAGTTTCACGTTCATCCATCGGATCAGCTCTCCCATGAATGCGCTGGTCTGCTTCGCAGTCTGTAAGATTGGGATGTCCCTCTTTCGGGCTAACTCCAGAAGTTCTGGCTCCGGCTCCAGATTCCGGCTGAATACAATACATGGCACCTTGCGTGACAACAGTTCATCATAAATCTGCGCCTTCCGGTCCTCTTCGAGTGTTTGCAGATATGTGTATTCTACATATCCCAAAATCTGTACTCTGTCATAAGCAAAATGGTCAAAAAAACCAGTAAGCTGTAACGCTGGCCTGTTCACTTCCGGAACATTGATCCGCTTATCAGAAAGGCTCACCGAAGGAGTCAGACTTTTTAGTCCCATCTTCTCTGCCAATTCACTTATCTTCACGCCTTGTCTCATCTTTCCTTTTCCTTTCGTAACTATTGATGACGAGATGCTTTTTTACGCATCCCCATTTTTAAAGAACCTTATGTTCTCTATCACATATTCCTCATATGCTGCGCTTATAATAGTATAGCATTAATGAAAGAATTTGTATACGGATTCAGCCGCTTTTTCATTCATTTCCGGAATCTTTGCCAGTTCCTCGGCTGTTGCTGCCTTAATTTCATCCAGACCGGAAAATTCCCGCATCAAAGCCTTTCTTCTGGCGGGACCAATTCCTGGTATATCATCCAATATAGAATGTACCTGCCCCTTTCCACGGAGCTGTTTATGATATTCAATGGCAAAACGATGTGCCTCATCCTGAATTCGTGTCACCAGCATAAATGCCTGGGAAGAGCGGTCAATCTCAATCTCCTGATTCTGATAGTAAAGTCCTCTTGTCCTGTGATGGTCGTCCTTTACCATACCACATACCGGAATATCCAGATTTAATGCATCTAAAACCTGCAGAGCTACATTCACCTGCCCCTTGCCTCCATCCATTAGAATTAAATCTGGAAATGCGGTAAAACCTCCCATCTCCCTATTCTCTTCCCGTTCTCTAAGACCATGGGTAAAACGCCTGGTCAGCACTTCCCGCATACTCCCGTAATCATCTGCCCCCTGAATCCCTTTAATCTTAAACTTACGATAGTCGTTTCGTTTCGGCTTTCCACGTTCATAGACAACCATGGAGCCTACTGACTCGAATCCATTGGTATTGGAAATATCATATGCCTCCATCCTGGAAAGTCCAGAAAGCCCTAACAATGCGGCAATCTCCTTTACCGCACCGATGGTACGTCCCTCTTCCCTCTTCAGGCGCTCTTTATCCTTTGTCAAAACCAACCGCGCATTGTTGGCTGCCAGTTCTACCAACTTTTCCTTTGTTCCCTTCTTCGGAACCCGCAGCACCACTTTACCGCCTCTTCTGGCGGTCAGCCATTCTTCAATCAGCTGTCTGTCCTCCGGTTCTTCCGGAAGCATCAGTTCTCCTGGTATGAAAGGAGTTCCCCCGTAATACTGCTTGATAAAACTATCTAAAATACTGCCGATTGACTCGTCTTTCGTAATCCGCAGATAAAAGTGATCCCGTCCGATCAGCCTGCCGCCGCGGATAAAAAACACCTGTACTACTGCATCCTCTTGTTCCGTTGCCGCAGCAAGAATGTCTCGATCCTCTCCGCCGGTATCTGTAATCTTCTGCTTTTGAGCAACCTTTTTTACACTGTCCAAAAGTTCCCGGTACTCAATCGCTTTCTCAAACTCCAATGCGTCGGATGCCTCCTGCATCTTTTCCTTCAGCTCTGACAAAATATCTTCATAATGCCCGCCCAGAAACCGCAGGACCTGAGAGACAGATTTTCTATACTCCTCCTGGGAAATACAGCCCTGACAGGGCGCATCACACTGTTTAATATGGTAATTCAGACATGCCCGTTCCTTTCCGATATCTTTCGGAAGGTTTCGATTACAGCTTCTCAAATGATACAGCTTATGAAGCAGCTCAATAGTGTCGCGTACCGCCTGGCCGCTCGTATAGGGGCCGAAATATTTCGCCTTATCCTTCAACATGTTCCGGGCAAGCATCACTCTTGGAAAAGGCTCATTCACGGTAACCTTGATAAATGGATAGGCTTTATCATCCATCAACATAGTATTATATTTCGGCCGGTGTTCTTTGATGAGGTTACATTCCAACACCAGGGCCTCCAGCTCGGAATCTGTCACAATATACTCAAACCGGCGGATATGTGTCACCATCTGTTCTATCTTGATTCCTTTATTTCTGCTCGTCTGAAAATACTGCCGAACCCGGTTTTTAAGACTGATAGCCTTCCCCACATAGATGATATGGTCTTTTTCGTCATGCATTAGGTAAACTCCCGGTCTTCCCGGGAGTTTCTTCAATTCTTCCTCTATATCAAAATTATTCTCTTCCATCGTTTTGACCGCCATCGTTTTTTGGTTCATCGGGATCTAATATATGCCCTATACCCAGTTCCGGCTTCGCTGCAGGCTCAATATCCTTCTTCTCAATACCAGCTACCGGTTTCATTGCAATCCGATTCTCCTTCTTTTCCTTGCCTTCTTCGCCTTCCTCCGGCTCAGGTAAGCCCTTGACCTCTCGGAAAATCTTCATGAATTCTTTTCCGGTAATGGTCTCTTTTTCAATCAAGAATTCTGCAATCTTATCCAAAACCTCTCTGTTTTCCTGCAGCAGACGTTTCGCCTCTGCATATGCATTTTTCAGCATCAGCATCACTTCCGCGTCAATCTCAGCCGCAGTTGCATCGCCGCAGTTCATCACTGCACGGCCATCCAGATAACGGTGCTGTACGGATTCCAGGCCGATAAGACCGAATTTTTCAGACATACCATATTGGGTAATCATCTCTCTTGCAATCTTCGTGGCTTTCTCGATATCATTGGAAGCACCCGTAGTCACAGTCTCAAATACAATCTCCTCCGCTGCACGCCCTGCCAGCATTCCAACCAACATTGCTTCCAGCTCTTTCTTCGTATTGAGGAACTTTTCTTCCTCCGGCGTCTGCATGACGTAGCCAAGTGCTCCCATAGTCCTGGGAACAATCGTAATCTTTTGTACTGGTTCCGCATCTTTTTGCAATGCACTCACCAGCGCGTGTCCCACCTCATGGTAGGAGACAATTCGGCGCTCCTCTTCGCTCATGATACGGTCTTTTTTCTCTTTTCCGACCAGTACCACCTCGACTGCGTCAAATAAATCCCTTTGGCTCACTACCTGTCTTCCGTCCTTCACGGCGTTGATGGCTGCCTCGTTGATCATATTTGCCAGATCAGAACCTACTGCACCGGAAGTTGCCAGAGCTATAGCCTCCAGATCCACGGTCTCATCCATCTTCACATCTTTAGAATGTACTTTCAATGTGTCCACACGGCCTTTTAAATCCGGCTTATCTACAATAATTCTCCTGTCAAACCTTCCCGGTCGAAGAAGTGCCGGATCCAGAACCTCCGGCCGGTTCGTAGCTGCCAAAAGCAAAAGCCCTTTATTCGTGTCAAATCCATCCATCTCCGCCAATAACTGGTTCAATGTCTGCTCCCGTTCGTCATTTCCCCCGCCCATGGCAGTATCACGGCTTTTCCCGATGGCATCAATCTCATCAATAAAAACAATACAAGGAGCCATCTGCCATGCCTGCTTGAACAGGTCACGTACACGAGATGCACCTACGCCCACATACATTTCCACAAATGCAGAACCAGACAGAGAGAAAAACGGAACTTTTGCCTCTCCTGCCACCGCCTTGGCTAACAATGTCTTACCTGTTCCCGGAGGGCCCACCAACAAGGCTCCCTTAGGCAGCTTCGCGCCAATCCCTGTATATTTTCCCGGATTGTGCAGGAAATCCACAACCTCCTGCAAAGATTCCTTGGCCTCGTCCTGACCTGCCACATCCTGAAATGTCACTCCGGTTTCCTTTTCCACATACACTTTGGCATTGCTCTTGCCAATTCCCATCATGCCGCCGCCCTTGGTCATGTTGCGCATCACAAGGCTGAATACGACTCCCAACAGCACCAGAGGAAGTATCACCGTGATGAAAATCTCCATCATCATCACAGACGCCGTATCCGGGATTGCCTGACTGTATTTTACCCCGGCCTTATACAGCCGCTCTGAAAGAGTATCATCCTCTACAGCACCGGTAAAATAATCCGGCGCACGCTCCTGGTCCCCGTCCTGGCTTCCGCTCCCATCAAACTGGCCCAGCAGCTGATCCCTCATATCCTGGATCTCATTTTCCATAGAATCCGCGGAATCCAACTTTCCTTCTTTCAGGGCATCTTCTTTCAAGGTAATGTAAATACGGGAAGACTCGATTGTAACCTCCTCCACCTGATGTTCATCCACCATTTTTAAAAATTTATCATAACTTATTTCTTCCGGATCTTTGTCCTGCATCATTGCATAAAGCCCCATCACAATAAAAAGAGCCAGCAGCGTTGTGAAAAGAATCACTCCCCACCCCTGCCGGTTATTTCTGGGATTATTTTTATTATTATTGTTATTTTCCATCCTGCTCCTCCTAGTAGAATATGTAACGCCCCCTCACCAGAGGCTCGGCGGCAGGGCGTCGGAAGGCATTTTAAGAAATGCTGCGCATTTGCCTTCCTCCTAAACTCCACTGACACCCTTCTATTATAAGTACAGGTTTCGCATAAATCAACTAAAAGATTATGAAAATATTGTAAAAACATGGTGTTTTATTGTATACTAGACGTGTAAAAAATATCAACCGAGGGAAAATACTATGACAACAGGATTTGACAACGAAAAATATTTACGCATGCAGTCTGAGCATATCCGTCAGCGCATTGAACAATTTGACCACAAACTTTATCTGGAATTTGGAGGCAAACTATTCGACGATTATCACGCATCCCGTGTACTTCCGGGTTTTGCCCCGGATTCCAAGCTGCTTATGCTCAAGCAGTTGAGTTCTCAGGCAGAACTGATCATAGCCATCAGTGCAAAAGACATTGAAAAAAATAAAATCCGCGGCGACCTGATGATTACCTACGACTCCGACGTACTGCGGCTGATGAACTCTTTCCGGGAGAACGGGCTTTATGTGGGCAGTGTTGTGATTACACAGTATTCCGGCCAGGACAGCGCACTTCTCTTTCGTAAGCGGCTGGAAAATCTGGGAATCCGGGTGTACCTGCACTACCATATCCCAGGTTATCCGTCCAACATTCCGCTGATCGTCAGCGAAGAAGGATATGGCAAAAACGAGTATATTGAGACTTCCAGACCCCTTGTCATCATCACAGCGCCGGGACCGGGAAGCGGAAAAATGGCCACCTGCCTTTCACAGTTATATCATGAGCACAAACGTGGAATTCATGCAGGATATGCAAAGTTTGAAACATTTCCCATATGGAACATTCCATTAAAGCATCCTGTAAACCTTGCTTATGAGGCAGCCACGGCCGACTTGAATGACGTCAACATGATTGATCCTTTCCATCTAGAAGCCTATGGGGAAACCACCGTAAATTATAACCGGGATGTTGAAATTTTCCCGGTGCTGAATACGATTTTTGAAAAAATATACGGAAAAAGTCCTTACAAATCTCCTACTGACATGGGCGTCAATATGGCAGGCAACTGTATCTGCGATGATGAAGTCTGCCGGGAAGCTTCCTGTCAGGAAATTATCCGGCGCTATTACGCCTCTTTAAATTCCTTATTTAAAGGGAACTGCCCGGAAGAGGAGGTTGGGAAACTGGAGCTTCTGATGAACCAGGCCGGTATCACGACCGAAGACCGAAAAGTCATTGCCCCAGCCATGAAGTGTGCGAAAGACACCGGGTCCCCCGCAGCTGCGATGGAACTGCCGGACGGTCAGATTGTCACGGGAAAGACAAGCAGTCTTTTGGGCGCTTCCGCGGCGTTACTGTTAAATGCACTGAAGGAACTTGCCGGACAGCCCCACGGTCTGCATATCATTTCCCCTGAATCCATTGAACCGATTCAAAAACTAAAGGTAGATTACCTGAAAAGCAAGAATCCGCGGCTTCATACGGATGAAGTCCTGATCGCACTTTCCGCCAGTGCGTCTGCAAGCGCAGACGCAAGGCTTGCGCTAGAACAATTGCCTAAGCTGGAAGGCTGCCAGGCTCATACATCTGTCATGCTGTCGGATGTGGATCTGAAAATATTTAAGAAGCTGGGAGTGCAGGTCACCTGTGAGGCGGTGTAGATATCCAGAAAAAAACTGTATTTTTCCTGCGGAAAGGTTTATAATACGATTTGGGCTATCGAGCCGGTCACCATGTACACACAAAATATGAAGTACATAAATTGTATGACAACTATGAGGAGGGTGTTATGGCAGTAAAATATGTTTTTGTTACCGGAGGCGTTGTATCGGGACTTGGAAAAGGCATTACAGCGGCGGCACTGGGACGTCTTCTGAAAGCGCGTGGTTATACTGTTACTATGCAGAAGTTCGACCCTTACATCAATATGGATCCTGGAACCATGAATCCGGTGCAGCACGGAGAAGTTTTCGTCACAGATGACGGCGCGGAAACAGATCTGGACCTTGGGCATTATGAGCGTTTTATTGATGAAAGTCTGACAAAAAATTCTAATGTTACCACGGGAAAAATCTACTGGTCTGTCCTGCACAAAGAACGGCGCGGAGACTTCGGAGGAGGCACCGTACAGGTCATCCCCCATATTACCAATGAGATTAAAAGCAGATTTTACCGCAATCCCGCTGCCTCTGAGACTGAGATTGCCATTATCGAAGTGGGCGGAACTGTGGGCGATATTGAGAGCCAGCCATTTCTGGAATCCATCCGGCAGTTTCAGCATGAAAAGGGACATGACAATGTAATTTTAATTCATGTCACTTTGATTCCTTATTTAAAGGCATCTCAGGAGATGAAGACGAAACCTACCCAGGCAAGCGTAAAGGAACTGCAGGGTATGGGAATCCAGCCGGATATCATCGTATGCCGCTCCGAATATCCGCTGGATGTTTGCATGAAAGATAAGATTTCTTTATTTTGCAATCTTCCGGCTGACCATGTACTGCAAAATCTGGATGTAAAATATTTGTATGAAGCTCCTCTGGCTATGGAGAAGGAACATCTTGCAGAAGTAACTTGTGAATGTCTGCATCTGGACTGTCCCGAACCGGATTTGAAGGATTGGATCGAGATGGTGGACAATTTAAAACATCCCACACAGGATGTCACAGTTGCCCTTGTCGGAAAATACATCCAACTCCATGATGCCTACATCAGTGTGGTGGAGGCATTGAAGCATGGCGGTATTTACAGTCATACCACAGTGAATATCAAATGGGTGGATTCGGAAACCGTAAATCCTGAAACCGTGGAAGGACTCTTAGGAGATGTGAGCGGAATTTTAGTTCCCGGAGGATTTGGCACCAGGGGAATTGAAGGCAAAATCGAGGCCATCCGTTTTGCCCGCACAAAAGGAATCCCCTTCTTAGGACTCTGCCTGGGAATGCAGCTTTCTATTGTTGAGTTTGCCAGAAATGTGGTTGGGTATAATGATGCACACAGTATGGAGTTAAAGCCTGATACCACCCATCCGGTCATCCATATCATGGAGGACCAGGTTGGTATCGAGGATATCGGCGGCACACTGCGGCTTGGTTCCTACCCTTGTGTTCTGAAAGATGGTTCCCTGGCGCGGCAGCTGTACGGAACGAAAGAAATCCAGGAGCGGCACCGGCATCGGTATGAAGTGAACAATGATTACCGCGAGGTACTGGAAGAACACGGGATGATGCTGTCCGGGCTGTCACCGGATGGACGAATCGTTGAAATGATTGAAATCCCGGAGCACCCATGGTTTATCGCAACCCAGGCGCATCCGGAACTGAAATCCAGGCCGAACAGGCCACATCCTTTGTTTAAAGGCTTTGTGGAAGCAGCGTTAAAGAAAAAGCTAGAAAGCAAAGACTCTTTATAAATATAACCTCTTAAACTTACAAAAGGGACTGCCATACTAAAATAAAAAGCATCTATATGCTGTGTGCTTTCGTTTCGTATGGCAGCCCCTTTATTCATATCGGCGAAAACAGGGCAAATGGCGATAATACGCCGCTTCACTGGTTATTTTTCACTCCAGACAATTTTTCTCTTCCAAAATATTTCTGAATCTTCCACGCCGCCCACGCTGCAAACAGGCCTATCAATAGTCCGCCCAGCACATCCGAGGGGTAATGAACTCCCACATAAAGTCTGGAAAACGCAATCAGCACAGCCAATATCAGTAACGGAACACCATATTTTTTCGGCATCATCCTCCAATATACGCCGGCCGCCGCAAAGGATGCACATGTATGGCCAGAGGGAAAAGAATAGTCTGATTGTTTTTCTATGATTAAGATTAAACCATCGATAACCTCATAAGGACGGGTACGGGCAATGAGATGTTTTAAAGCCACATTCGTAATCAGCGCTCCAATTGCCAGTGCCATCAATGCTGTAATCCCTATCCTGCGTGTCTGTTTCGGAATCAGCAGCAGAAGAGACAATGCAATCCAGAACATGCCGGAATCTCCAAATGCTGTGATCACCTTCCAAAAGGCATCCATCCACTCCTGGCGGATATACTCTTGAATCCATAATAACAGGTTCCCATCTAAATTTATTAAAAATTCCATGATATGCTCCCTTTAAATCTGCTTGAAATCTGTGTAAAACTCTCATTTCCTTTTTGGGTATTTTATCGTGCTTTTATTGTAATGTCAACGAATACATTAAAGGTTTTTATCAATAAAAATTGACTTTTCATTCTATGTAAAATATTGCATGACTGCTTCGGTTGTGTTACTATTATAATAAACAGCGCAGCAGAGTCTCATACTCTGCCTCTGTGTCACAGAATAGGTAGGGTGAATTTTATGAGACATTCAGAATACATAATAAGTAAAGAAGAGACAACAGAGCCGTCTGCTCCCCTGATAGATCGGGAACGCATGGCAATGGATCTTATCCATGCTTCCCTTGGTTCCGGACCGTGGAGTATGGAGTTTAACGAAAACGGTGAGATGACCTCCTGCGTTTGGACGGATATATTCCGGCACATGCTGGGCTACAAAAGTGTAGTGGATTTTCCTGATAAACTGGAATCCTGGTCTGACCTGCTCCATGATGAGGATAAACCGCATGTGATGCAGGAGTATTGGGATACGGTGCGAGATTATACCGGTGTCAAAACTTATGACGTAGAGTATCGTCTGCTGACCAAAAACAATGGATGGAGATGGTTTCATGCCGCCGGCCGTCTGTCCCGGCGGGAAGACGGATCTCCCATCGCCTTTTATGGTCTTTTCATTGATATTGACGAAAAGAAAAAGATGGCGGAACAACTACAGCGACAGACAGCTGAACTACAGGAAGCTCTGGCCGCGGCACAGTACGCTAACCGGGCAAAGTCCGCTTTTCTCAACAATATATCTCATGATATCCGAACACCTATGAACGCAATTATCGGCTTCACCAATCTCGCACTGGAGAGCAATGACGCCGAAGTCCAGCGAGAGTACTTAAATAACATTGCTGTTTCCTCCAAACATCTCCTAGATTTAATCAATGATATTCTGGAATTATCCAAAATTGAAAACCAAGGGATTAAACTGGAGGAGAAACTGGTCAACATTAATGAGATTTATCACAAGCTGGAATCAATGCTTCGTATTGATCTGGAAAAGAAACATCTGGCCTACAACGTGAGCCTGCATATCCAGCACATGTGCCTTTATATAGACACGACACATTACTCGCAGATATTTTTAAATATTGTCAGCAACGCCATTAAATACACTCCTGAGAATGGCACAATCGATGTTTCCTGCAAAGAATTTCCTGGCACTGCACCAGATACGTGTGTTTTGGAAACAGTTATCCAGGATAATGGAATCGGGATGTCAGACGAATTTTTATCCCATGCCTATGAGTCGTTTGTCAGAGAACGGACTTCCACTGTCAGCGGTATACAGGGGGCAGGCCTGGGACTTGCTATTGTAAAGAACCTTGTTGATGTGATGCAAGGCACAATTAACATTGAAAGCCAGACAGGTCATGGTACAAAGGTAACCATCCGCACCCCCCATCGGCTGGGCAGTCTATCTGAGACAGAGAATGCCGACGAACCCGGCGTGATAGATTACAGCATATTGACAGGCAGACGGATTTTACTGGCAGAGGACATTGATATCAATGCAATCATTGCAACAAAGCTCCTCACGGATAAGGGATGCCTTGTGGAAAGGGCAAAAGACGGCGTCGAATGTGTGGACATGCTGCTAAAGGCGGATACAGAATATTATGATCTGGTGCTCATGGACATTCAGATGCCAAACATGAACGGATATAGTGCCACAAAGTCAATCCGTGCTTTTGAGGACCAGAAAAAGGCCGCTATTCCGATTTTAGCAGTAACAGCAAATGCATTACAGGAAGACTTTGATAAAACAATTGAATCTGGAATGGACGGTCATATCTCGAAACCGTTGGACAAAGAAAAGATGTTTTGGAAGATTACAAAAGTTTTGCTCGAGAAGCAGTGAATATAATTAGGAGATGGTTAGAGCAATACTTTTTTATTAAATAATCGGATAGAGATATCCGCCATTTGATTTGGCACATACAAAACAGCAAACAGCGAGGATACCACCATTATCTGTCAGGCTCTGGCGTGACCGATTGGGGTGGTCTGGAGAGCATCCCGACCGTGAGCGGACGGCGGCGCAGATTTAGCGCCGCCAAAAGATATAGTCAATTCTGATTTTCCTTACGCACTTGGAGCGGCCTGCATCCATAAACGCTTCGAAACATATCATAAAACACCCTGGAATTTAAAAATCCGTGCTTTTCCATCAATTCCGCAATTGATTCGTCTGTATAAACAAGGTCATGATGAATCTTGGAAATTCGAAAAGGAGAATACAGCTATGGACTATTCAAAATTAGAAAAAAGTATCATT
>CANOBT010000151.1 GCA_947564305.1 uncultured Lachnospiraceae bacterium
CTGCCGATTTATGTATTGTTCTCTTCCATGTTTTTTGGAAAATATGCGATGCTGGCATGTTATTCGATGTATCTGCTTGGAATTATTGTAGCAGTGGTTACAGCTCTTGTTATATCCAAGGTGGACGGGAGCAAGGCAGAACATGCGTTGTTGATCGAATTACCGGAGTATAAAGCTCCCAATGCAAAGACCATTGCAATCTATGTGTGGGAAAAGGTCAAAGACTATTTAAGCAAGGCAGGAACAGTCATTTTTATTGCATCGATTATTATGTGGTTCCTCCTAAATTTTGGAAAGACCGGATATGTGACGGATATTTCCCAGAGTTTTGGAGCGTCAGTGGGGAAGGGCATTGTACCGATTTTTGCTCCTGTGGGTCTGGGATATTGGCAGATTATTGTAGCCTTAATCGCTGGAATCGCAGCGAAAGAGGTAGTAGTGTCAAGCTGCAGCGTGTTGTTTGGAATTCAAAATATTACGTCTGCAAGCGGGATGGCAGGCTTTACGGAGGTTTTAGGACAGATGGGGTTTGGGATAGCCAATGCTTATGCATTAATGACCTTCTGTCTGCTGTATGTACCTTGTACGGCGACCATTGCGACCATACGGCGGGAAGTGGGAAGCAAAAGAGTGACCGCAGGAATCCTGTTATTTCAGACAGTGACCGCATGGGTGATGAGCTTCCTGGCTTATCATGTAGTCGGAATGTTTGTCTCATAGCGGGTACAGCTTAAGGATAAGGCATGTGAGGGCGCAGGCTTGCTGGCATTTTCCCGGTTAGAGAGAATGCCGGGAATGCATTCACTGGTGCGTATGCCAAGCCCGATATCCAGAAGGGTGCCAATTATCAGGCGGGGCATCAGGTGGAGGAATCCAGTAGTTTCCAGAAGAATCTGAACGTTTCCCTCTGACGGACATAGAATTTCAGCTGAAAGCACAGTTTTTTCTGTGCTTTTTTTCTTCTTTCCGGAAGAAAAACCAGAGAAATCCCAAGTACCGATAAGGGCAGAGGCACCTTGAGACATGGCGTTGATATCTAATGCTTGTGGAACGTGAAGCGTATATTTCCTGCAAAAGACATCAGGTACTGTACAAGCCTGGATATAGTACGTATAAGTCTGAGAAATACAGTTCAAGGCAGCGTGGAAGCGCTCCGGAACTTCTTGAGCAGACAGAATAGCGATATCCTGCGGCAGATATTGATTTAAGGCATGTTGGAATTCAGAGGCCGAGAGGACGGAGTTTGTTTTAAAATTTATGGTCTGGCAGGATGCATGGACACCTGGTTCTGTGCGGGCGGCACAGAACAAATCGATAGGCTCTCCGGTCATTCGGCAGAGCGTATCTGTGATTTTGCCGCAGATGGTATTGGAGCCGCCTTTCTTGCCAAGATTCTGCCAGCCCTGGTAATTTGTACCGTCGTATTCTAAAGTCAGTTTGATATTTTTCATGCTGAATTGCCTCCGCAAATTTGCGTCTGTGGACAAAGACGCTTTTTTATGATTAGAGTATACAAAAAACAAGCATGAAAAACAATAGGAATCTGCTTTGTATTTGACGGCACTACTTCTGGTTCATTTGAATCAGTGAGGTGACCATTTGGATGGATTTATCGATCTGATCTTGCTCTTCTTTTGATTTCCCTTCTTTTAATAATTCGAGGATCAGGCT
Source organism: uncultured Lachnospiraceae bacterium (assembly GCA_947564305.1). The sequence continues at coordinate 1,672 of CANOBT010000151.1, forward strand.
GATTTCTTCCTGAGAAAATTGGATTTTTTGTTTGTTGGCACTGGTAATGAGCGCCATCATGATTGGGGCAAGTTCTTTGCCCGATTTTCCGGAAACCTGTGAGGCTGCCTTCTGGATCAGATTAAGTTTTATCGGGTCCATGTTTTTCAGCATAGGGTTGTTAATCCATTCATTCATAATTGATATCATTCCTTTCTTTATTTGAAGTGTCAGAGAATGTTGTTTCTGATGTGTCCGATGAAATATCAATGGAAAAATTACTTTCCTGCGTATTGGAAATATCAGTCTCAGAAAAAGTAGTTTCTTGTGCTTGTAGAGCGTCATCATCATTCGAAGATTCGGGCGATGTTTCTTCGGATTCTTCCGGTTGTGAGAACATCGTTTGATATGTTTCAAACATTTCCTGCTGCTCCGGAGAAAGCATTCCCATGACCAGATTCATGGGATTAAACCCACTGCCAAAGCTGCCGGGTTTATTGGGATTTGTAGAGCTATCTTGGTGCTCCTTTGGATCGGCATCAGAATCTACACTGGAATCAGAGAATGCCTGCATCATCTGTACCATATCCATTATATTCATCATATTGTGAAAGGTGTTGATCATCTCCGCCTGCTCCGGTGGAAGGTAGGGAGAAATTTCCTCTAGCATATCCAGTGGGGATGAGAATTTACTTGAAAAATTCTGGCTGTGTATGGAATTTTTTTGCTGCTGAAAATATTCCATGGTATGCTGCAATTCAATTACTTTGATGAGTATTCCCAATGCCGGTTGTGAGGCGGCAGGAGTGTACGGAAGAAGCAGCTTCAAAGTATGAAGTTCATTGGGGACTGTCCATTCATCAAATGGAGTCATTGGTCTTGGCGGTTTCTTTTCCATAGGCACTCCTGATTTTAACGTTGTATATGTATATGACAGAAATGGAGAGAATATGTCAGAGCAGAATAGGTTTCAAGGGACGTTTCATTTGATGTATCATATAATAGTAGAGAATAATTAAGTATACCCGAAGGGCGTCCTGTAACCAATGTCTTTCAGACTGCGGATTTCGTCCGGTAAGGTATTATAAGGCGAACATGTATGAGATCAAAATTAATTATTGATGGAAATGCAGTCTATGAGATAGACGAAGATTGTATACGGAGAAAGAATAGAGAAGAAGCTCGCGATATAGAAACGGAGTTGGAAGAACAGACAGATGAGAAGAAAGAAAAAAGAATGAATAAGGAATGAAAGGTACTGGTAAAGGAGAGAAATGAATACAAAGATTGTCATTGGCAGTCTTTGTATATATCATGGTATATAGGATATCCCCGGTACAATTCGCACCGGGGATATTTGAGTCAGAACTTATTTCAGAAGAATCAGCATCCGCAGCCATTGCCGCATCCGCCGCAGAAGATCAGAAGCAAGATGATCCACAGGCAGCTGTCATTTCCGCATCCACAGCCATCACCCATTCTGCCGTTGCCGCCGCAACCGCCACAGAAGATGAGCAGCAGGATGATCCAAAGACAAGAATTGTTGCCGCTGTTACCAAAGAGACCTCCGTTTTCACATCCGCATCCACAGTTTGTTGCGCTTAAATCACTCATTCTTGATATCCTCCAAATTGATTGTTTACAGTTTCATAATATGTATGAGAAAGAAATGTGTGAATACTTTTTGAAAATTATTTTCAAGGGTCTCAAAGAAACTGCTGATTTGGGCCGCAGGCCTTTAAAATAGAAGGATTCACGTCGGTAAAAGTTCATATCAAACAGTCAACAATACTTTATTGCACTGAATCGAAACTACGTTAAAATAATAAAATGGTTGACGAATTGTCGAAAATTATATACAATATCAAACGGTAACGAATTGGTGAGTAAAATTTTGGAGGTTGAGATTATGCCGGCATACAAAGAGTTGGGCGTGGAAGAACTGGAAGCATTAAAGAAAGAACTGGAACAGGAGTTTGAAGCGGTTAAGGCAAAAAAACTGAATCTGGATATGTCCAGGGGAAAACCGTCAACAGAGCAGCTCAATCTGTCCATGGCGATGATGGACGTACTGCACAAAGAATCGGATATGATTTGCGAGGAGGGCGTTGACTGTAGGAATTATGGGGTATTAGACGGAATTAAGGAAGCAAAGCAGCTTCTGGCGGATATGATGGAGGTTCCAAAGGATAATATCATCATTTTCGGAAATTCCAGTCTGAATGTGATGTATGATATGATATCACATGCTATGACACATGGTGTTATGGGAAGTACGCCTTGGGCAAAGCTGGATAAAGTCAAGTTCTTATGTCCGGTTCCAGGATATGACCGGCATTTTACGATTACAGAACATTTTGGGATTGAGATGGTGAATGTTCCGATGACTCCAACCGGACCGGATATGGATATCGTGGAGAAATTAGTGGCAGAAGATGAGACAATCAAAGGAATCTGGTGTGTTCCGAAATATTCGAATCCCCAGGGGATTACTTATTCGGACGAGACGGTTCACCGCTTTGCCTGCCTGAAACCGGCAGCGAAGGATTTCCGTATTTATTGGGATAATGCATATGGTATCCATCATCTGTATGAGGACAAGCAGGATTATCTGATTGAGATTTTAATGGAATGTAAAAAAGAGGGAAATCCGGATTTGGTATATAAATTCGCCTCTACTTCCAAGATTAGTTTTCCTGGTTCCGGTATTGCAGCTTTTGCGGCATCCGATGCAAACCTGGTGGAGATTCGAAAGCAGATGCAGGTACAGACCATCGGTCACGATAAGGTGAACCAGCTCCGTCATGCCAGGTTTTTCGGTGACATTTCCGGCATGGTACAGCATATGAAGAAGCATGCAGAGATATTGAGACCAAAGTTTGAAACAGTTTTGGAGACATTGGAGAGAGAGCTGGGAGGACTGGAGATTGGCTCGTGGATTGCACCGCGGGGCGGATATTTCATTTCCTTTGATTCGATGGAAGGCTGCGCAAAGGCCATTGTTGCAAAGGCAAAGGAAGCAGGACTGGTGATGACAGGCGCCGGTGCGACCTACCCTTATGGAAAGGACCCGAAGGACAGCAACATTCGAATCGCACCTTCTTATCCGACTTTGGAGGAGCTGAAGGTAGCAGCAGAGATTTTTGTACTTAGTGTAAAATTAGTAAGTATTGACAAATTACTTGGAAATCTATAAGGAACTGTAAGAAATTGAGGGCTGATTCGTCAGCCCTTTTTTTGATTGCGCGCCCGACGGCGTACGTTTCTATTTACATCTGGAAATACTTCTAGCGAACGGAAAGCCTCCATAGGGTGCGGTATATTTTCGTTATTTGTCAGCTTTTTCGTGCATAAGCTATATCAGAGTGTGAGATGAGGAGTATAGAAATGCGGGATTATCGAAAAATAAAGACAGCGATAGGCATTGAGCTTGTGGCAATCGCAATATCTGTAACCATACTAGGTATTCAAGGCACGTGGGGAGCAGGAAAATCTGCTCAGTTGGAATTAGAGTCAGTTAGCGGGGAAATTTTTATGGAGGAAACGAAAGAAACAAAAAATATAGAAGAAACAGACGATGAGGCAGAAACGGAGGATGGTGGAAATGCGGATTCTATAGAAGAAAAAAAGGATTACATAAAATGGGTGGATTTCAATGTGACTGCAGAAGCTATGAAACAGGCGTACCAATTCGACATAGATACTTATGGAAAAGAAATTCATCTGAACTGGATTGACCTTTTGGCAATCATGGGCGCAAAGAACGGAGGAGACTTTAAAAACTACAAAACGGAGCAAATGACCGAGATTGCGGAGAAATTTTTATCAGGAGAGAGTTCAGTGGAGGAATATACCCAGGATATGAAGTATTTTCCCTATTATAGAGAAGCATACGGGGCAGTTTTGGAGGGTATGGTGGGAGAATATAAGGTTAAGGATACCAACAATATTGAAAATCATACGGAAAAGATTTCTGAAAATAATGATGTGGCAGACGATTCTCGTCAATGGAAGTCCTGCTATGGATTGAAAGCATTCAGCCCTATCGCTAAGAGTTTTCCCTATTCAGATTATGATGATTTTGGCGTGGCTAGAAGCTATGGATACCGCCGTAGCCATTTGGGGCATGACCTTATGGGGCAGGTGGGAACGCCGATTATTAATGTGGAATCAGGAAGAGTAACCGCGCTTGGGTGGAACCAGTATGGCGGATGGCGTATCGGAATTGAAAGTTTTGATGGGAGAAGATACTACTATTATGCCCACCTCAGACAGAATCGTCCTTATGCGGAGGGATTGAAAGTAGGGGATATTGTTCAGGCAGGAGACGTAATTGGCTATATGGGGAGGACAGGATACAGTAAAACGGAAAATACAAATAATATTGATGAATCTCATCTTCATTTTGGCCTGCAATTAATTTTTGATGAATCCCAGAGAGAGGGAAACGGAGAAATCTGGGTGAGTGCGTATGAACTGGTGAAATTCCTTTCTGGAAACCGGGCGGAAGTCAGCCGGAACGATGAGACAAAAGAGTGGGACTGTGTGAATCCGATACAAGATTCGGCGGTGGAAGAGTACGAGAGCAGGGAAAAATAGAGAAATATGACATTTCCTGCTCTTTTTATTGACAAATAACTGATTATGGTGTATATATAACATATAAACAGTTAGAGAGGTGATATTGCTTTGAAATTATTACAGAATTCGGGAGTACCGATTTATCAGCAGATTGCCGAACAGTTGAAAACAGATATTCTTGCGGGCAGGATGAAGGAAGGGGAGTATCTTCCGTCCATCCGCGGTCTGGCGAAGGAGCTAAAAATCAGTGTCATCACTACGATGAAGGCATATGAACAGCTTCAGGCAGAGGGGCTTGTGACCGCGGTCCAGGGAAAGGGCTTTTACGTCAATGCTCAGGACAGTGAGATGTTAAGAGAACAGCATCTGCGCCGGGTGGAGGAGGCCTTGTCGGAGGCAATCCAGGCGGCAGAGATTGCCGGGATGACGCAGGAAGAACTGGAAACAACGTTACAGGTATTGCTGAGTATGAGAGAGGAACAAAAGGACTGAAAGAAAATGAATAAAACGGTTAGAAATCAAAGAGACTGGTAAAAAGCAAAAGAAGTACAACAGAGGCAGATACGAAAAGAAAGGGCGGGAGGACATGGATTACACAGAGAAGAAACAGGAAGTATTGCAGGAAAAGGAACTTCGGACAAAGGTAGAACAGAAGGTATCGGATAAAGTGATACAGGCATGGAATCTGCAAAAGAAATATAAGGGGTTTACACTTTCCATTCCACAATTGGAGATACCGAAGGGGTTTGCCACGGCATTGATCGGGGAAAATGGAGCCGGTAAGACCACGCTTTTGAATATTCTTTCCGGTATTCGATTGGATTTCAAAGGGGAAGTATCTTATTTTGGAGACAGAGAGCAGCGGTTAGATGACAGTGTGCATGAACGGATAGGATATACGGGTTCAGGCAGCTATTTTCTGCCTCATTGGACGATAAATCAGGTGGAGGAATTGAGCGGGCTTTTGTTTCGAAATTTTCATAAAGAGAGATTTCAGGCAATCTGTGAGGAGATGGGATTTGGCGGAATTTTGACAAAGAGCGTAAAACAGCTTTCGGATGGTAATCGGATGAAGCTGATGCTGGCGGCAGTACTGTCAAGAGACACGGAGCTTTTGATTTTGGACGAACCGGCATCTCCTCTGGACCCTCTGATGCGGGAACAGCTTTGTGACAGGATGCGGGAATATTTGGACGAGGAAAATGGGGAACGTTCCATCTTTTTCTCTACCCACAATATTGCAGATATGGAGAATGTGACGGATTATTGCTTTATCATGGAACATGGGAACATTGTTGAGAATGGGTTTGTGGAGGATTTGAAAGAGAAATACGTTTTAGTGAAGGGAGAGGCAGAAGATGCCGTCCAGGCAGAAAAAATCTTATTTTCCATGAGCAGGAGCCACTATGGATTTGAAGGAATCTGTCTTGCATCGAATTTGGACAAGCTGGCCGGGATGGATGTGGCTGTGGAGATTCCCACGCTTTCCCAGATTTGTGTGGCAGTGATGAAGGCGGACAATAAAAGCAGATAGCAGAGAGGAGAGCTGTGTTATGAGAAAAAAAATAAAACGATATTTGGTCTTTACCTCTTTTTCGTACAGAATTGCTATATTTATCCTGATGCCTGTCATATTAGTGGGAATCGGTGTGTATACCGGAAGACGATGGGGAGAATTGGGTATGATTATTGTAGCTATGCTCCTGACCATGGCGGAAGTCATTTCAGACCATTGGCTGTTCTCAGGACTGCAGGCAAAGGAAGCGGAAAAAATGGATTTTCTGAAAACTTCCGGATGGGGAATGGAAATCCTGCGAGACGCGTTGATATTGGATCTTCTGAGGAAGTTTCTTACGGATTTGGTGGTTTTGATGCTCTGCTCTCTGATCGTAGGCCTGTTGGAGAGCATATCGTATATCGTATTTGTTTCCTATACATGCTCTGTTTTGGGCACGTTTCTGGCAAGATATTGGGGAAAATTTGCAACTAGCATGTGGATTGGAGAGATGGGCTTTGTATTTGTCGGATTGTTGCTTGGTGTATTTTTTACAGTATTGAAACAGTATATGTTCTGGTTGAACCTGTTCTTTCTTGTTTTGGGAATGCTGTTGAGTGTACTTGCGGTGGAGAAAGTGATGCGGAAAGTAAAGGGTGGCTATTATGATGAATGATATGAAAATGGGAATGAGACTTTTGCGCTATGCATATGGAATCAAAATAAGTGTGGTGTTAAGCATTGTATGTGCGGCAGGCGATCTTTTGTGCTTTGGTCTGGAGCTGGCAGGAATCAGTCTGGCAGACGGATATTTTCTGCTGGCCATCAGTATGATACCTGCACAATTGATTTTTTCCCTGAATATGGTCAATTTAATATTGTCTGCGTCTGTCCGAAAGAAACTACAGACATCTATTCCCACCGCTATGACCTGGTATATGATGATGGGAACGTATCTGGTTATTATTTTGAAAAAGCTGGTCATTGCTTTTGTGCATCCGGACAGGATTGGCCAGATTTGTACACAGTTGGTTACTTTGGCATTGATCGCGGCAGTCATCATGGCATTTACAGGAATTATGTATAAATTCTATGCTGCAATTTTCATAATGTGCATGTTTTTGGCTGGAGCCGTGCAGTTGTTAATACATGATATCTTCCATTGGAACTTTTTGGGACAGGGCAAGATTTCCCTGGTGTTGGCGGCGCTGATTGGATTTGTGCTGATTACGGCGGGAGCCGCGATGGAATATGGAATTTCACTTTTGGTTTACAAAAAGCCTGTCTCAAAGATGGCGATGGGGGCCGCGTTGCGCAGCCAATTGTAAAGGGACAATGTGAGGATACATACTTTTTGCGAAAAGGGTCACTTGGTTTTTTATCCTTTAGAATAATTTTCCTTTCACCAGGGCATTCTAACCGTATAAAGCGGTTGGTTCGCCGCCGCGTGTGAAAGGACGCTGATACAATGGTAGAAAAGATTTCAAAAAAAGTGACAGCCTCATTTGAGGACAACATTGCATATATGGATAAGGTTCTTCCGGTGAAGGAGAGTTTTGATATCATACAGAGAGATATGATTATCGGAGAGAGGAAAGCAACATTTTATTTCATTGACGGCTTTATCAAAGATGAGACCATGCTGAAAATCATGGATTCGTTCTTTCGGCTTACAGCACAGGATATGTCGGAGGATGCGACCACATTTGCCCGGACTCAGATTCCTTATGTTGAGGTGGATGTAATCGGTGATTTCGATCAGGTCGTGCGCAATGTACTTTCCGGGATGACCTGCCTGTTCATCAGTGGGTATGAGGTGTGTTTCGCGATTGACTGCCGGACGTATCCTGCCAGGAGTGTAGGGGAACCGGAAAAGGATAAATCTCTGCGGGGTTCACGTGATGGATTCGTGGAGACGATTGTGTTCAATACCGCGTTGATTCGGCGAAGAATCCGGGACCCGCATCTGGTGATGGAGTTTACAGAGGCCGGACAGGCATCCAGGACGGATATCGCAATCTGTTACATGAAAGACCGCGTGGACAAAGATCTTCTGGCTAATGTGAGGCAGAAAATAGAACAGCTTCATGTAGATGATCTGCGCATGAACCAGCAGAGTCTGGCAGAGGCAATCTATCATCGGAAATGGTTTAACCCGTTTCCAAAGTTCAAATTTACGGAGCGTCCGGATACCACGGCAGCCTGTCTTCTGGAGGGAAAGGTGGTCATCCTGGTGGACAATTCCCCGTCAGCAATGATACTTCCCACTTCCATCCTGGATATCGTGGAAGAGGCAAACGACTATTATTTCCCGAAAATTACAGGGGTATATCTGAAGGTTTCCAGGGCAGTGATTGCGTTTTTGACAGTGTTTTTGACCCCGGTCTTTCTGCTTTTTATGCAGAACTTGAACTGGCTGCCAGAGGTTTTTGATTTTGTTGCGGTGAAGGACACGGTCAATATTCCGTTGGTGTTCCAGCTTTTGATTTTGGAAGTCGCGATTGACGGCCTGCATCTTGCGGCTCTGAATACGCCAAGTATGCTGAGTACTCCGTTAAGCGTGATTACAGCCCTGGTGCTGGGGGAATTCTCCGTATCATCGGGCTGGTTCAATTCAGAGGTCATGCTGTACATGGCATTTGTAGCTATGGCGAATTATGCTCAGCCTAATTTCGAGTTAGGCTATGCGATGAAGTTTATGAGAATTATGCTCTTGATTTTAACCGCTTTGTTTAACTGGATTGGATTCGCGGCGGGATGTATTCTGGTGTTCTGTTTCCTGCTTTTCAACAGGACGCTGACAGGAAGAAGTTTTTTGAATGTGAAGATGAATTAATTCCTGTGAAGCAACGAGTTAAGTATACATGCAGGCATGTTCATTTTACTTGGAAAAACATTTATCAAAATAAAATTATTTTTAGCCCCTTATGACTGATGCCGTAAGGGGCTTTGTGACAAGGTATTCCAATATTTGCTGCATATGGAATCCGCATGTGTTTCGGTGCGGGTAAGGTGCGCCTCTGTTCTTGCTTGCCTTTCTTTTATTTTCTTTTGTTCAATTTTTAGTTTTTAATTTCTGTAGAAAAGTTGTAGTGAAATATACTGTAATCTGTGATATACTAACAAAATACAGAAAGGAAGTGTCAGAACAGGAATGGAAAGAAATGATGAAAGACTGGGAAGCGCGCCGCTCGGAAAACTGATGGTCAGCATGGCCCTGCCTGCGGTGGCAGCTCAGGTAATCAACGTACTGTACAATATTGTGGACAGGATTTATATTGGGCATATTGCCGGTTATGGAGAACTGGCCTTGACAGGAGTAGGCGTTACGGCTCCGATTTTGATGGTTATTTCCGCATTTAGTGCATTTGCTGGGATGGGTGGCGCGCCTCAGGCATCCATTCAATTAGGGAAGAAAAATTATGAGGGCGCGGAAAAAATATTAGGAAGCAGCGTTGCCATGCTGCTGTTGTTCTCCGTTGTGTTGACGGTCTTTTTTCAGGCATTTAAGACCCCGGTGTTGTATGCCTTTGGAGCCAGTGACAATACCATTGTTTATGCAAGACAGTATATTACGATTTATTTGGTGGGGACCATTTTTGTTCAATTTGCGTTGGGATTGAATACGTATATCAGTGGACAGGGGAATGCGAAGATTGCGATGCTCTCCGTCCTGCTTGGTGCGATTACCAATATTATTTTAGACCCTATTTTTATTTTTGGATTGGGAATGGGTGTCCGAGGGGCAGCCTTAGCGACGATTATTTCCCAGGCATTGAGCGCAGCATGGGTAGTGCGGTTCCTGACATCATCCAAAAGTGTGATACGGATTCGTAGGAAATACATTTGTTTTGATAAAAAAACAATGATGGGAATTGCGGCACTGGGTATCTCTCCTTTTATCATGCAGAGTACGGAAAGTCTCGTTATGATTACCCTGAATACGGGATTGCAGAAGTATGGAGGAGACTTGTATGTGGGGACTATGTCGATTATGACCAGTGTGATGCAGCTCATCATTATTCCGGTACAAGGAATCTCGCAGGGCGTGCAGCCGATTATGAGTTACAATTATGGTGCAGGAAATATCAAGCGTGTGCGAGATACGTTTATACGTATGGTCTTGGTTTGTCTGGCAGGAACGATTCTTTTTGCAGGGATTGCGGTTTTAAAGCCTGCATTTTATGCACAGTTATTCAGCAGCAACGAAGAGCTGGTATCACTGACTTGCCAGTATATGCCGATTTATTTTCTGGGAATCACGATTTTTGGGATTCAAATGGGGTGTCAGACTACATTTCTGGCATTGGGACAGGCGAAGGTGTCCCTGATTATTGCGTTGCTTAGAAAGGTGGTGCTGTTGATTCCTTTGGCAATTATTTTTCCAAAATTCATGGGGGTTGTGGGTATCTATCGAGCGGAGCCGGCGGCTGATTTTACCTCGGTTGCTGTCACGGTGCTCCTGTTCTTTGTAACTGCAAGAAAAGTGTTGGTGGAACGGGATGTACAGAGTTGAAGCAAATATGGGGGGAGTTTGTAAAAGTAAGCAAAAGTCTGCAAAAGTCAGAAAAATGTGTTGACAATTGTTGGGAACTGTGCTAAATTAATCATTGCGCAAAGCAAAAAACAAAGTAGAGTATCCACTCTCACCATAGCGCAATCGGGCGACTATTGGTTTGATATTGACACAGAGCATAGGCATTGGACGTGGTTTATTTGCAGTCATATGTTCGTGAATTGTCGGGTGGATATCTGTTCACCCGTTTTTTATTTGTAGCAAACCCAAAGGAAATTCATGTGACGGAGGTATACGACAATTAGCGAGTTAATGATTAACGAACAGATCAGAGATAAGGAAGTTCGTCTGATTGGTGAGGATGGGGAACAGTTAGGAATCATGTCAGCCAGGGAGGCTTACAGGATTGCGCAGGAGGCAGAACTCGATCTTGTAAAGATTGCTCCAGGTGCAAAGCCGCCTGTATGTAAGATTATTGATTATGGCAAATATAAGTATGAGCTGACAAGAAAAGAAAAGGAAGCGAAGAAAAAGCAGAAAATTGTTGAAGTCAA
>CANOBT010000152.1 GCA_947564305.1 uncultured Lachnospiraceae bacterium
TACGGGTTCAGAAACAAGAATTTTTTCTATAAGTTGGTTGATTATCTTAAAATTGCAAGTTCACTATAAATTTTTTCCGAATTGGTTGGAAATTTAGGCATTGCTGCAAATGGATCTATATTAAGGATAGTAAATCCATAACTCCTGTAAGCATCCTCAATGCTTTCCTTGGATAAACGGGTATTCTTTTTTTGAGCCTTTATTTTTCCATTTGTTACAACCAGTTCGCTTTTACTAAGCTTCTCAAGTCTTATTGCAGACTCAAGTCGTTTCCTTGATGTTGTTTTTCTCTCATCAGCAAGTTCAGCAAATTTAGGAAGCACTTTTCCATCGTTGCTCAAGACTTCTGCTTTCACTTTCCTCAGCAAATCCAATTTCCCATTAATTTCGTCACGCTGTGCCTGTTGGGAAATACTCCCAAGCATACCGCCAAGACTTTTCTCCGCTTTTTCTATGGCAGCCTTAATCTTTTTTGCGGCTTTTTCAGCAGGATCAAACGATAGACCCGTTATATCAAAAAAATCGTATTCCGCCATATGAATTTATCATCCTTCCCACGTTGCCACATCCGTCACTTTTACGTTTTCCTCTGCTATCCCCAAATCTCCGAGACTTTGGGCTATACTCCCAAATGCCTGCGTAAGCTCTGATTGTGGCACAAACATTGCATTGGCATCCTCTGAAGAAATACTCCGAAGAAAATTATAATCTGCCCCTCCAAACCCAATGGCTGCAGTTTCTATGCCATTCTCATTGCACTCATGAGCTGCGTCTATCGCATTCTGCTGACGATCCCAAACTCCATCTGCTAATATAACGGCGAATAACCTTCCTTCCTCGTTCTTCAACATATTTTCTATAGTATAGAATGGATGCTCCGCATTTCCATATCCAGTTTGTCCGCATTCAATGCTTTGTATCTTTTGAATACATTCATCTTCATTATCAGTCAGCCCGCACACTATCTGGTTTTTATCTGACACAGCCACCACCCCGACACAAGTGTATGCAAAATCAAGCTGCCTTACGAAATCACACATGGCCGCTTTCGCATCAGCAATTGGAGTTCCCGACATGCTCCCCGACACATCTACTGCCATTACGACATTCAAGGGCATCGGTTGATTTTGACTCGCATCTAGGGGAAGTCCATATTTTGACATATCCTCTGGGACTTTATCCCTGCGTACAGTCAAATTTGTCCTCTCATCATCCTGGCGTGCCTCCACATTTATCACTCCGTTGTCATCATAACTATATTGAATCCTTACAATTGATTTTCCCTTTTTCTTCTTGTCATACTTTAACCCGGTAACAACATATCTAAATGGAATCATATTATCAAGCGGATTCTCCTTATCCCCTTGCAAAACAAAAATTTCCATTTCGTTCAATCCTTTTCTCCGCACTCTGAACGAAAAGGCCTTTGCTGATTTAACCGGTCTCGGATGATTGGCCGGAATAATAATTTCATTGACATAGTGTGTTCCATCCTCACTGACGGCAATCATTCCCATAGCGTGCGCTGTGGTTTCCCTCAACGTCATCACGCCAAGTCCATCCAGCTTTTTCGCTGGTTTTGCTGCTAAGTGCATCTTCCCTAATGAAGCGGAGCGATCCGTCCTTTTCTTTCCATCCATGATTGCAACGGTTAGCTGCGTATATTGACTGCTTTCCTTGACGGACTGTATCGCTGCTCCCAATGCTACTGCTTCGTCTGGATTAACATGTGTAATCGGTTTCTTGCCGTACAGCTTAAACAGATAACTTGACACTTGCGGCATCCTTGTAGAGCCACCCACCAACAAAATATCCGAAACATCTGACCATTTAAGGTTCGCCTCTTCCATAATAGCTCTGCAAAGAGTTCCGGTTCTCTCAATTAAATCAACCGTGTTTTCCTCAAATTCCTGGCGTGTAACTGATACGGATGCATAACCATATCCTGAGAATGAAGCATTTGCATTAGCAGACTTTAATGACGTAAGCTGCCTCTTTGTTCCCTCAGACAATCCTCTCACTGTCCGCAGCAATTCATCATCATTCCGAATTTCCAGTCCCGTTTCATCTTCAAATTTATCAATCAATATATTCTCCAGCCTGTTATCCCAATCACGGCCTCCAAGATAATGATCTCCACGTGTTACAACGGTTTGCAAATCTCCGTTTCCATTCATATGTGTCAAAGTCACATCAAATGTTCCGCCACCCAAATCATAAACAAGTATATTCGCATTTTCTCTCCAATGATTCAAGCCATAAGCCATTGCCGCCGCATTTGGTTCATCAATTATCTTTTTAACCTTTAGTCCTGCAATTTCAGCAGCACGAATTGTTGCCTCTCGTTCGGCGGAATAAAAATAAGCAGGAACCGTAATAACAGCACTGTCGATAGTATCATTCAATTCTCGTTCCGCATCTTCTTTCAAATGTCTTAATAACAATGCAGATAAATCTGTTGATGAATAAGATTTTCCATCAATTATGCAATAGGAATCATTACTACCCATACTACGTTTAAAGGTAGCAGCACATCCTTCTTCTCCGGCAATAAACGCACTTTCGGCTTCACTTCCAAAAATAAGATTTCCATTCATAAATTGAATTACAGAGGGAGTGATTTTTCTTCCCTCTGAATTCATAATTATTTTGGGGGTGTTTTCCCCTTCTGGAACATAAGCAACCGCCGAATACGTTGTTCCTAAATCTATACCTACTGAAACTGACATTTATCTCTAACTCCCTCTGTTAAAAATCGCTGCTTGTTTTGAGTGAAGCAACATGTCTGATAGCTTCATTCATTTCTTCCTGCGTCTTTGTATTCTCAGATGTAATAACTGTTTCTACCGTTTCGTTGGTATCCGGATTAGTAGCCTTTACCTCAAGGCCAATTGCACTGCACCGAAAAAACACTTTAATAGGAGAGCCTTTAGGTGTTCCTGTTGGAAGTTCCAGTTTAACCTCACCCAATTTTTTTACCTTCAATGCAGGATCTGTATATTGCTCATTTCCATTCTCATCTATTGATGGCATTACATGCTTATCATTAATCCGGTCTTTTCCAACGTTTTCATATATTTTAAGATCTATTGCAACCTGATTATCTACCACTGTTCCATAAGTCTCCGTAGCTTCAGCCGGAGACTCATCTCCCACAAAGAGAAGATTATCAATCATAAAATGTTCTTCATCAACCCATACAGCCGGACCGAATGAACGAGACAATTTATCACTAACAGTACTCACCTTCTGAGGAATTATTTTGCGAAGTTGCTCGGCCTCCTCCTGCGTGAAATCAGGCATCTCATCATCACTTCCATACCCACCGCTTTCTTCATCCTCCTCTTCTCCACTCTGATCTTGATTTTTTTCCAATACTCTTTCTACACATTCGAGAGCAGCCTTCAACGCCGCACCTTTTGCCACTGCTAGATCAGGGTCTTCCATCCTTACTTTTCCTGCAAACACAGTTTCTACAGCTTCACGAATCATTGGCATTTTAGTAGATCCTCCAACAAGAAGAACTACATCAATATCTGCCGCAGTCAGTGAATTATTTTCAAGAATCTGCCTGACAAAATCCATAGTCATCTCGACAAGATCCTGTGTCCTTTCCTTAAATGCATCTGCCGAAATCTCTATTCGGGTAACATCACCATCATATGATATATTAATACTGTGATTAGCCTTCTTAGAAAGCAACTTTTTTGTTCCTTCCACCTGGCGCTGAATGACAGCTCTTAATTCCGGTGTTATATCCTCCAATGCCAAACCATTTTCGTCACAGTACAGCTCCGCAATATAATCATATAACCTGGCATCCCAATCAATACCACCCAGCCGGTCATTGCCGCCTGAGTCGATAACATCTATGGTTGCTTTGCCATCATCATCAACACTAAAATCAAAAAGTGTGATATCAAATGTACCGCCTCCAAGATCATACACCATAATTTTTCTGTTTTCACCAAATTCTCTGCAGCAATAATTAAGTGCAGCCGCTGTAGGCTCGTTAACGATATCAAGAACGTTCAGGCCCGCAATTTTACCCGCCTGTTTAGTCGCAGTTCTTTCCTCATTTCCGAAATATGCCGGACAGGTAATTACGACATCCTTTACTTCATCGTTTCCCTGTTCCTCGGCATATTCCTTCATTCTCTTCAATATCAAAGAAGAAATCATAATTGGATCATAAGCAACGCCATCAAAATTCCTTATTGTTGCATCTGGTTTTCCAATTTCCCGTTTGACAAACTGAACCACTCTTTCAGGCTCAATTTCAGCTTGTGCCTTTGCAGCTTCTCCCACTACAGGATCGCCGCTTTCCTGAAAATATACTGCCGATGCAAGCGTCCTGGAATCCTCCTCATAGTTTTCAATTACCTCCGGCATTCCGTTTTCATTTAAAGTAGCAATAACTGAATAGGTAGTGCCAAGATCAATTCCGTATACTTTTGCCATTTTGATTTCTCCTCTCGTTTTTTATTCAGTCAAATTATCCACAGCAGATTCTTTATACACATATACATCAACCAGTTCCTTGATAAGGGGTCTCTTCTCTGTGTAAAAACCAGTACCTTTACTGGAAACGACTGTATCATGCAATTCAGAATTATCCGTTTCTATTCGCTCTACAATCTGACAAAACTTGCTGTTCCTTTTATCCCCCGGTTTACTCTTCTGCAACATAACGCCATTGCTCTCTAAAAGCTGTTTTATATCCATAAAAAGGTATTTGATATGTTTCGCTGTTTTATCATCCACTTCTACGTTCAAAAGCGCCTCATTATCACAATAGATTCTCGCAACCTCGCGTAAAACATCATCAAAAGCCCTGCCTCTGTCTATCTCGTGGTAGCATTCCAATTCGTCCTGCATAGATTTTAACCTGCCAGCAAATTCATTATGGTAAAGCTTATGCATCTCTCTGACATCAGCTGCCATTTTTTTGTAGCTTTCTGCCTGTTCTTCAATATGCTGTTCTATCTTTTCAAGGGCTAGACCAAATTTTGGATTGGATTCTTTCTCCGTTTCCCGCTCTTCATCCATTATAAAATCGAGAGGTTTGGCGCTCTCTTCACCATTTTTGTCAACAATGTTTTGAATTTCTGATTTATCTATACAATACTCATTTACAGAACCATCTGTGCCAAAAGATGTTCTGTCTTTATCGAATGTATTACTTTTTTGTTCCTCCATCAGTTTACCTCCATCTATTTACACCTCAGCAAATAATATCCCATTTGTACTATATACACATGCCAGCGAACCAGTCAGCTTACCCAGTGTTTCTGCTCTTACTCTGGGTTCATCGGTTTCATCGACAGAAATTCCTCTGGTATCACTGGAATTCATAAATGAATTATTCTGTGATATGTTGTATCGTATCCTGATTTTTTTATACTTTCCCATAAAATCTGACCACTTTTGACAAGAAGTACCGGCGGAATGACGAAACAACACTATCTTTGCAACATTTCCGGTAAGTTCTGCAAACAATTCATCTCCATGGATATCTCCTCCGTACAACGATGATATAAAATCCTTCTGACTTATCGCGTATGTCCTTCCCCTCAATAAATCCCTTATTTTCAAAAACCTGGATATTGGAACATCATCGAGCAAAATCGAGAATTCCTTTCCCTGCGCTTGGAGTAACATCAAGTGGTTAATAACCAATTCACCAATAAGTTCATTATTGACCCCTCCCACATCAATAGAGATTACTCCTTTCTGATTGAGCATTCTTTTTATATTGCTTTTTCTGCCAGTCGGTCTCCCATATATTCCTTCAGCCTGACGATTCAGTTTGTTCAAAAAAATTCTAACGGCATCTGTTTCCGATGAACCCGCCATATAATATCTATCTATTTCTCTATGTTCAATTGTCGTGATTTCCCCATCCTTTAATAGCTTATCCAGTTCATCTTTTAATTTTAATATAGGAAAAACGGCTAGATTCTGAATCGTAACTGTTCCCTCTTTATGAAGCACAACCTCTATCAATGCCCTCAACAGTGACTCCGAACTCGGATTGGAATCATCATTCGGCATTGTTTCGTATAAGAGATATGCAATATCATCCACCGGCATTCCACGGAATACATCATAATAAGTATTTGTTCTATCTATAAATTCCGCATCAACACTATGCTCTCTTATCATAGCACCGATATCTCGATTACCGCTATGTAATGCTATAAGAGGAATCCCCTCCTGCTGCGATTTATGCACAAAAGGAATTAACGCCTCCATTCTTGTGCGAACTTCTCCTCCGGAAACAATCTCTCCTTCAGGATAATCGTTTTCACCCCAGATAAAATCCAGAGCAGGGGTTTGGCTCTTTGTGTCATAGTCATATATGTCATTATCGCTTGGATCAGATGTTACCAGCAATAACTGCTGCTTATTTTCATTTGGCATAATCATCACAGAGCGATTCTGAAAATTCGCCTCTGATGCATGATCACATATCTGTCTGATTTCTTTTTTTGTCCTGGCATTTTGTAATGCAGTATATATGGAATTACCAGTCCACATGGATACACCATAAGCAGCCCTTGTAACACCACCCATTACATGAAATGCGTCACCTAATAAACCCATATCTCACCTACCCATGAAACAAATCAAATTTGAATTTAAATGGCGGAATGTTTGGTAATCCAACAACAGCCTCGCCTATATCCAAACCAATCAAATCCCAATCCTCTACTACAAAGCCTTCCCGTTTTTCATAATGCCTGCTGCCATTCGCCTCCGGAAATGTCTCAAGAATCATGTTTTTTCCAAATAGCCTGCTGACGTACTCTCTCGTGTTATAGTCATTTGACTGAAATGCAAATACTGAGCTAAAACCCGCAACAGCATTGTGCGCCTTTGCCTCGTTCTCATAGTTTGCATTCAACTGGTCTATTCCTTGAAGCCCCGCCAATATCTTTACACCCAGACTTCGACCAAAATTTATTCCGTCTTCCAAATGCCGCAGATTAGGCAAAAGCTTTAATTCATCAGCAATCAGGTATACGTTGCCTTGAGTAGCCGTTCTGCCAAGTGCTTCTTTCAATGCAAGGTCAAATAACAATGTATAGATTGGAGATAACACATCGCCTATTGCAAGATCATATTCCAAAAATGCCGTATGGCCTCCTTTTCCTCGAATAAACTTTCGCATGGAAAAGTCTCCTACATCGGAGAAAACACCTGTAAATATATCCCTTGTAACCGAGTATACCTCAGACATCACGCCTTGTGCCTGAGTTCCTGATTTTCCCCCGATATATGCCGCAACAGAAGCCAGGTCACTATGGCTTCCCACCATTGAGCGTATTTCATCTATCGGAGTCGAATCCAATAAATCTTTCAAATCCTTATTGCTGAACGGCACACCCTCCCTGACCAAAGATATAATGATTGAAGCCAATAAATCACGCGCAGCATTGGGAAAGAATGGGTTACTGTTATTTTTTTCACTTCTTTCTGCAAACAGTGACTTACAAATCTCCTGTGTGTTTTGGGCTATAGAGATTCTATCCCTTCCATCAGCAGTGATTTCATCGTACAAATTCCACTTGGCCGATATCTTTCTATAGGTCTTAGAATTTCCTATTACTACATCTCCCGATTCAAAAAATTTCTTGTGAAAATCCCCTTTACTATCAAAAATCAGCATTACGTCATCTTTGTTAAGATTTTTCTTTAATTGTTTTACAATATGGTAGAAAAGGTTCGTCTTTCCACTTCCAGTTCCGCCTACGAGAAGCAAATGTTTACTTAATATCTCCTCATTTATACCAAATTTAGCTTTTTGTCCATTAAACTTTCCAGAAATTTGGAGACAATCGTGAATGCCATCCTGTGGAGGACTATTACTCTCAACCAGCCCACCATATACAATTTCATGAGTCAAAGACATTGGAATCTCCTCCCCGCCACAACAGCATTTATGTAATATGGACATATCCCGTCCTTTGTTTCTCATTAAAGATATATGTATACCGATAACTTCGGTTATACTTTTTCACAGCAAGATCAATTAACTTTTCAAGAGAATCTCCAATGGCAAATTCCCTCCAATGTTCGGCTATGCGAAATGCAAAATCAGGATTACCTTCTTCCATTCCTCGGAAAACCATATTCTCTAGTTCACCTTGACACGCAATAACAAGCTTGAATTTGGCAAAATAATCAGCATGCTGATTATCTGTATCCAACTTTGTACTCCAAGAAAAATGGTCATTGCTCATTCGTCTGTAATCCAAGCCAAAATAATCTACACATTTGATACTTTTACACGGATTGTTTTGATTTAGCGTTATGTCAAAAGTAAAATCATAATAATTCCATTTCCCATCTATCTTAATCGCATTCCATGCATGTCTTCCTATTTTTCCATCCGCCCTCTGCGCCTCACCCTCTATCACAACACAAGGGAAAGCAACATAATCACAAATGCTTTTTACCGCTTTTGCAATACCATCACATACTCCCGAATTTTTCAAAAACGGTCCTGTTATATCATGCTCACCACCACCTTCATGATACAATACTGTGTCTATCAAATATGTGTGAATTTCGAACAAAATACCCCATTCATTCTCTTTTTCTACTAGGTTCTTAATCTTGTTTATTGTCGATAAGCACTCGTCTTTGATATCTTTATAGATACTTGAGGACATTTTATATTTTGGTCGTACAGAAATCTTCTTTCCATCCATAAAAACATTGCATTTATCTACATGAAAAATCATCGGTGTATCAAGCATCACGTATCTGTATATTTTTTCAATTTCAACCTTTTTTTCACATGGTGATATATCTATTTTTTCACTAAATGACAAAATCCCAGTCTTAAGATCTTCATAAATGCAACGTTCTTGAAAAAGAAGTTTATCCTTATAATATTGAAATCCGTCAAAAGTGCTATATATTGTGAATGTCCTCTCTATCTGCTTTACATGATTTAAATCCTGCATTTTTGCATTTGAAATACCTGTAATGCTTTTTCTCATTTACATACACATCTCTTCCTCATCTGCGTACTCTTTAGAAGATGCTTCTTCTTCCTGATCTCCTCTGAAAGGTACATCCTTAAGAGAATCCCAATCTGTCGTCTGTCTCTGATTTTGGTCAGATTGACCCTGTATATTTTCTTTCTCTCTGAGTATCTCTCCGGATTCTTCTAACTCTCTTCTTGAAATTTCTGGTGGTCGATTCATTCCTTCACCTCCCTATGCGATACAATATTTGTTGTATAAAGAATCACAATATTCTTTATACAAGTCAAATGCTTCCTCATTTCTTCCCTTTTTAATAAGACTTAAAGTACCGATAACAAGTTCTCTATACATCCTCACATAAATAGTCTGCGACTCGTCTTGCTCTCCTATTTTTTTTACAATCAATGGTGCTTTTTCATAATATTCCTGTATTGTTTCCGGATGATAATCTTTAACATATGTATCACGAAACTTTCTCAATATGCTGAGTTCTTCACAGTTATCGTCAAATCGAGCGGACTTTGCTCTCATACACGCTGTTGTGAGATAGCAACCAGAATCGTCTTTCTTCTCTGGTTCAACATATGGATTGCCCAGCCAGTCAGTTTCTATTTTTTGATTGCCAAAAATATCAGTTTCAACTTTAGGGTTTCCAAAAATATCAGTATTTACTTTTTCATTTCCAAAAATATCAGTTTCAGCATTCCAATTTCCAAAAAAATCTCTATAATATCTCTTTCCGTCCTGTTCAATATATTCTCGTCCTTCTTTATCAGTTTTAGGCATGTCCCCATCCTCCTCATATTCACATTATCTCTTTCTCTCTGGGATATCGTCTTTAACACCACATTTTTCTAATATTCATCGAAGTTTTTCCTCGATTCGCACAAAAGTATACTTTTATGCGAATGGAATTTGCTACATTTTCACAATTAGTAGTTTACGCCAAAAACCTTGTAAAATCAAGATTTCTTTGTTGGTTTTTCGGTATTTTTCGTAAAAATGTGGCATTCTCATAAAAGTATACTTTAACAATCCAGCTTTTCTACCTACTGTTCGTCTGTTTCCAATGCTTTCTTCATTTTCTGTCTAAACGTGCTTTCTGGCATACCACATTCCTTTGAGGCTTTTAATACAAATATTTTTCCATCCCTGCACATCTGACAATACTCGCTGAAATTATCCGGAAGTGGTTTTTCAGGTCTTCCGAACTTCACGCCTTTTGCCTTTGCCGCCGCAATCCCTTCAGCCTGCCGCTGCTTAATGCACACTCTTTCATTTTCACTGACATAGCTCAATAATGTTAATACCAGATCCGAAATAAATGTGCCGAGCAGGTTCTTTTCTCTTCTTGTATCAAGAATCGGCATATCAATCACAACAATGTCCGCTCCTTTTTCCTTTGTGATGATTCGCCACTGTTCCATGAGTTCCTGATAATTTCTGCCAAGTCTGTCAATGGATTTGATATACAGCACCATGCCGGGTTTAAGCCTTCTCAGCATCCGCTTGTACTGTTTTCTCTCAAAGTCCTTGCCTGATTGCTTATCAACATAAATATTTGCCTCCAACACCCCCATTTCCTTCAGTGCAATCCTTTGCCTGTCCTCATTTTGATCACGGGAAGAAACTCTCATATATCCAAGAATAATTGTTTTGTCTGCCATAATCTTTTCAACCTCCATTTTTTACTGTACAAATTTTACTTAGTAAGTTCCTCAAAAAATAAGAAGATAGATAACAATTGCTATCTGTCTCCTTTGCTACCTCGCTCCTTTATCTTTCTGTCTTGCCTGATGCCCCCTGCCTGCTTCCCTTATCTTTATGTCCTGCTCTTTTTTTCTGAGTCTATTCCTGACGCTCCGCATATCCACCACCTTTTCTCCGTAATTTTTCTCATACTCTGCACAAGCTGTTTCATAATCCTGATTCTCCCTCTTGGCCGCATTAAGTTCCTTATAGAATGCCTGTACAGAGTCAAAATTGTATTCCTTGACAATAGAAGAAAGTCTCTTTTTCATATTAGAAATCTGGAAGTCAAGACTATCAATCTCCTGCTGTAATTCCTTACGTCTGCCGCCTTTGAAGATACCTGCACATTCGGACAGTTCCTTTTTCAGCATATCCCTTCCTTTCTCACGCCCCAAAATTACCCTGTTTTGGTCTTTCAGCCTACCCTCAATCTCTTTCAGGCGGGGATATTTACTTGCAAGAACGGACGGTTTTGGCTGCGGCGGTCTTTCTGCTGTCTGCCCGGTTTCAATCGAAACTGGCTTTTGCTCTGCCTTTATCTGTTTAATAATGCTTTCTTTCTCTGTGGAATCAACTTCTGAATGCTCTGTATGCTTTTTCATATCAAGTTTCCGATTCGGATTTACGGGAAATGGTATCTTCTTCCTTTCCGGCTGAACTATCAGATTATCTCCTGTACGAATACGGCTGTCTATTTCTTTTGATGTTTCCTTAACAACACTGACATCAATACCGATCACTTTCTCCGCTATATCTATCATCTTCTGCATGGCTTTAGCAATCAGGAGTTCCAATAACAGAATCGCCGCTTTGACAATCTCCCCGAACAGCTCCGGCTTATGTCCGTTCTGTTCAACGGATTCCTTAACTTTTTCCGTGATTTCCGCCTTTTTAAGTTCCACAATCTCCGCATCTGATACGCCGCTTACAATCGCACGGTCAACAGTTCTGTTCCATTCCATGCGGATTTCATTGTCTGCTTTGATTTCCTCCGCTTTCGGATTATTTTTACCAACCTTCTTTGTTGCAAGGTACGGACCGTTTTTATCGAAAATACTGAGCCTGTCCTTATCATCAAGCACCATTTGATTGATTAAATCCGTACAAA
This sequence comes from uncultured Lachnospiraceae bacterium, assembly GCA_947564305.1. Next base: position 11,860 of record CANOBT010000152.1, read on the forward strand.
ACACTTTTATCTCATCTAAAAAGGATTCCTGCTTGAAACTCTCATCTTTAATAGTAAAAATCTTACGCTCATACACTTCGCCCTTTTTGATGATTTTACAGCCTTTGCGGATATTTCCATCTTCGTCAAGAATCTCTTTCTTTGTCCTCACATGACGCCCACGCTCATCATAAAACATATTCCGTGTGGCAACTTTTTCTGCCGGCTGTTCCAGCCGCTTTCTCTCTGCAAATATCATATGGATATGCAGATTCGTTTTACGTTTATTGTGGTGGAGCGCAGCAAAGCACTCCACGCCGTACTTTTCCTTAAATTTGTCTACCATCTTTTTCAAAAGATAGTCATGCTCATAGTTGATAAAACTCTCCGGAAGCGCAATCATCAGTTCCCTTGCCTCAATGCACTTCCCATTTGTGCCGCTTTTTTCAAATTCTTCCTGATTACATTTGGCAAGCTCCCGCCAGAATGCCCTGTCCGGCTCTGTTGCATAGACTTCATAGAGATGTTCCTGCTTGGCATGGCTCGAAATATAAGTGATGCGCCCTGACAGGTTATGCAGCTTTGCCATTTCTATAAATGAATTTCTTTTCATAAACGCTTCCTTTCCCTTTTTTGCGGATAATCTGCCGCCACAGTTTTTTTGAGCAACCGTTATAAGGCGGCTTGTAGCGAACCGTTGCCCGTATCCGGGCAGTTTACGGCTGTCGCTTTCTGACAGCCGCAGGGGGCTTCGTTCTGTGAAGTTCCCTCTGCAATGCTGTACATTTGCCCTGAAATGTAGCCATAATCAGCAGCGTCATCCGTGCGCCCGTCCTCTGGGCGGCATGGATAAATACAGTCCAGTCCTTTCGGGCTGTATAAATTTGCGCCTGCGCAAATCTGCCCCCGGCAGGGCGAAATCCCCGGAGCATAAACCGAAGGTTTGTGCGTAGGGT
>CANOBT010000153.1 GCA_947564305.1 uncultured Lachnospiraceae bacterium
GGTACTATATGGAAAGTCAGAAAGTTTCTAAAAACTCTTTTGACCCTAACATCATTTCATTTCTTTAGTACTATTATACTGTCATTAGCTATTCGTAACAATTTCACTTTCAGGGATATTTGATAAGAAAATCTAATATGAAAAGCCGTACCCTTTTTATAGATACGGCTTTTATAGTCCTCTGGTCAATCACTGCCAGAAAATTTAGATTTCAGAATGTCGGCAAATTCTTCAATATAATAACCAGAATTGTCTGCCTTCCAGAATGCACAGTAATTTCTTCTTATCGGTTTGCCGTTACGCAAAAGAGGCACACGGCACAGGGTCGTACCAAACTGCTGCGCGGATTGGCCATCTCCCTCTACCAGCATAAAGCCCTTTCCGCCGATCAACAGCAGCCTTGCCTCCTCCAGATTCTCCGCAAAAAGGAATTCCCCATCTAAACCCACAACATCACGGTAATAGATCTGCTCATTTTCCCGTTGGCCGGATGACGCCACCAGAATACACGGTATGTCCTTCAAATCCGAGATATTCACGCTTTTCATGCCGGCAATGGCATGTCGTCCCGCAATCTCAATATAACACTCACGGATAACCAACAGAGAATTCACATACTCATCAGAAAACGCGCGTCTCTGGTCATTGAAAACCAGATCCGCACGATCCATGCGCAATTCATCATAAAGTTCCTCATGATTGCCGCTGAGGATCTGGATTGCCACATCCGGATATTTTTCCGTAAAATCGGCAACTGCCTGCTGGAACTCCCTTCCGCTGTACCCCTTAAGACAGCCGACACAAAGATGTGCCTGTTTCCCATGTGCGATCTGAACTGTTTCCCTGCACATTTTGTCAAAATCCGCTGTCAGGACAAGGCTCTTTTTATAAAAATACTCCCCCGCAGAAGTGACAGTGAATTTCCGGTTTTTACGTTCCAATAACTGAACGCCAAGTTCCTGCTCCAGTACCTGAATCTGCTGGGAAATGGCAGACTGCGATATATAACACTCCCGCGCAGCTTCCGTAAAGCTTCCGCACCGGACGACCGCCTGAAAATACTTCATCTGTTTTAGCATTACTTACACTCCACCTCCCTTATCAGGGCAGATAGTTTCTAAGTTCTTTCATCACTTGAAACTACTCATTTTGCTCTCCTGAAAACATGGTTTATTGCTCTGATTTTATCACAATCACCCACCTCATTCAAGTATCGGAAATATAAGGCATCCTGTTGTATACACTGCTACTTTTGCGGCTTCAGCGGTCCATAATAATAACTGGCTGTCGCTCCCCCGTCAATCAGTATCGTAGACCCTGTGATAAATGCACCTGCGGGACTCATTAACAATTCCGCGACATTCGCAACTTCATCTGCGGTCCCGGGACGGCCGGCCGGACACTTTGCAAACATATTTTTATAAAAATCACCGCGTGGACCGTTAAACTCATCAATAGCTAGCGGTGTGACAATAATTCCGGGTGCAATATCATTCAAACGAGCTCCTCGTTCGCCCCACTTGACTGCTTCTGCCATAACACGCTTTTCATTGCAGCGTTTTGCCATCTGGTACGCATGGAGCGTATCGCGAATATTTTCTGGCTGCAGCATTTCCAGCGATAACAGTTCTTCTACAGGTGTTGTCGCCAGGAGTTCATCCTGCTCCGGGGTCAGGGCTGGCATACGGTGGCCGCTCTGACTGGAAATCGTCACACCGACGCCGCCCTCTTTAATCACTTTACCAACCTCTTCCAAAAGAACCGCAGTTCCATACAGATCCACCTTTAAAATCGCTTCAACAGGTGCTTGGCTGGGAGACACCCCCGCCGCATTTACAAGCATGGAAATCTCACCATATTTCTGCGCCTCTGTAATCAGATCCAGAATGGACGCTTTCGATGAGAGGTCCATTTCTACCGGTACCACATCAAAACCTGCATCATTCATAATCTTTGCGATGGTTTTGGCATTTTCCATGCTTTTATCGCCTATCACAATCTTTTTTCCAAATCCTATCCTTCTGGCAATCGCCATACCGATCTGTCCGGCACCTGTTAAAATCATTACATCTTTCATGTCTGAAATCCTCCTTATATATTTTTTGTGTTTTACTCTTTCTGCTGTACATTATATTGATTTTGACCCCGTGAAACAATTCTACTTTCGGGGGATATTCCATAAGTTTTTCTTATAGCTGTCCAACTTATATATATTTCTTACACTTGCTTACGTCTCTAAAATCCTTTATTTTCAATATTGTTCAGAGTCTAAAGTGTTGCGCATGCCCCCCATATAACGCCCATATAGACATGAACAAAGCAATATCGTATATTTATTATCCATTAAAAAATCTAATAAAAAAGGAACGTCTCTCTTCTAATACGTCCCTTTTTACCTATACCTTATGAAACGGCCGAATGGCCCTGACGGGATACCCGGAGGGTATACTTTTACAAACAGATTATCCCGGCATTGTGCAGCTAAGCCGGAAGTTAGTGTCCCTCTATATTATCTGCAGTATATGCGTTTGTTCTTTGATTGCAATATGATTGATGCACATACCAAAGACTTCATACAATCCTCAAATTACTATCAGGGCAATTGGTAAAGTCAAAATCACGATTCCTAATCTTTTTAGCCGCCTCATAAAGCATCCTCACAAATTCCAATTTTCACTAGCAATACCAATGTTGGGTGAAAGCAATCTCTCCGATATCCTCTTAAGGATAGTTATAGGTATCGAACTTTGTAAATCAGGTATCGGTTAATCTCATCGATTCATCAATATACCTACCGCTTCTTTCAACGTATTATCCTCGCCCACATTTCCAGGGAAAATGATATAAGGTATCTTTGGAAACTTACTCTCTGTACCCGTCTGCCATACGGGAATTCCCGGACAAATCTGCCCCAACACATTAGCTCTTTGTACTTTGAGCGCCTTTGTTCCCACATCACTAGATGTAATGCCTCCCTTTGCTATCACAAAACTTGGAGTAACCATCAAGCGCCCGACCAACGACTGTACAGCATCTGATATTTTAACAGAAAGTTTTAATTCATCTTCTTTATTGCCCGTATCTGCAGTAATTAACTCACGTGTCGTATAACAGCAGACTGTTTGACCGTTCTTGATACACTCCTCCTCTTTTTTCAGACATCGTAAAATTTCTACCTCAAAAGCATTATCATCTTTCAACAACGTAACATTTAACTTTATAAACACAACATCTTCCCGTTCCCGCAAAACTTCCACCTGTTTCGTAGTTTTATCAGTATGGGAACCTACTACGATAATACCTCCGTTAGAGCTCTCTTCCACCACCATTTTTGATCTATCTAACACCGGTTGATCTGTAACTCCTCCCAACACCTTTACAATTGAGGCTGCCGTACGGAACATAAATACTTTTCCTCTTGCCATAGCCCGATACAAAGCAATACAAAATACTTTTATGTCCACATAGTCCACTGCATTAACAACGATTTTCTGAAAACTTTTCACGGACATTAACTGACTCTCAATCTCGTCAATTTCCATATTCCGAATCGTCTCCATAGAAATACAAAGAACTTCAGATGCCTTATATTTTCCTCCTGTTTTCTCTTCAACATATCCCGGCAAAGTTTTTGCAGTATAGCCAAAGGTTTTGTCCTTTGCAAATTCTGTCTCGTTAGCCGGAATCAATTCCGCCCCATATTTTACATAGTGAATATTCTCAATTGTATAACGTCCACCCTCCTTGAAAAAAGGACATAAAATCTCTCCATCTACGGCACTTCCTGTATTTTTCTCATAGCTTTCTTTTAAAAGTTCTGTCTCCAAAGGATAGTGCCCACGCAGGGTACTATCACTTCTGCTAATAAAAATATAATGTTTACCTGTTTCCTTTGCCACCTCATCTACTACTGCTGCAATCTCTTTGTGTGCTTTTGTAGTCTGCTCCACTGTAAAGCTTCTGGAATTCGTCAGTATATAAAAGAGAGGAGTCATCTCCGCAAATCCTTGACGGATACTTTCCTTATCCCAGTTTGTATAAACAGAAATATCATGCACTGTCTGTACACCTGTTGGATCATCATCCAAAACAATAATTTTTTTTCGGTTTTTCCGAATCTCTTTTTCTAACAATTCATCAATGTATGTCTCATCTAGTTTCTTATAAGCATTAATAATATCAACTCTAATGGACATATTTTTACTCCTCTCTGCAATTAATCAATTGTTTTCACTTCAACTTCTGCCAACTTTTCAAAGTATTGAACAATTCCGCTATGGTCATCATCCATATGCCCATGAATCTTTAATACTTGAAGAATTTCATAAAGTTGAGCTGTATAGGGAATAGGGACATCCAATTCATGAGCTGTATTTACCACATTTTTAATGTCCTTGTGATTGATACGGATTGAACCTCCCGGTTTAAAATTGCGTTTTACAATCATTGGGATCTTTGCATCCAATACCGCACTTCCTGCCAATCCGCCACGAATTGCTTCATACACTTTCTGAGGATCTGCTCCTAATTTTGCAGCTAATACAAAAGCTTCCGAGATAACCGCAATGGTATTATTCACAATTACCTGGTTGGCTAACTTTGTCACACTGCCACTTCCTGATTTGCCAATTAGCAGGGCAGAAGAACCTAAAATTTCAAAATATGGCTTCAGAGCCGCAAAAGAATCTTCATCTCCTCCTGCCATAATAGCAAGTGTTCCTGCAATTGCTCCTGGTTCCCCACCAGATACCGGGGCATCCAAAAAACCAATTCCCCTTTTTTTCAGTTTTTCATAGCATTCCCGAGACTCTGTCGGAGTAACCGAACTCATATCACACACAATACTGCCTGCCTTTAAGGCAGAAGCCACACCATGCTCATCAAATAGTATTGATTTTACAATAGAACCGTTTGGTACTATGATAATCACAATCTCACATTCTGCTCCAATTTTCTCATAACTTCCTTCACTTGCGCCTTCTTTTAACACCTCCGCCACTGCTTCTTTATTCAGATCTGTCACCATTAGTTCCACACCCGCTTTTAGCAGATTTTTTGCCATAGGCTTTCCCATAATTCCAAGCCCAATAAAACCCATTTTCATATTCATTTGCTCCTTCATTTATTTTCCAATTGGCAAAATTTCAATCCAATATCCATCGGGATCTGTAATAAAATAAATTCCCATAGACGGATTTTCATAGCAGATGCACCCCATGGCCTCATGCTTTTGATGTATCTGCTCAAAATCATCAACATACACTCCAAGATGAAATTCACTTTCCCCCAAGTCATAGGACTCTTGGCGATCTTTTATCCAAGTCAGTTCCAGAGTAAAGTCCGTTACTCCATCGCCCAAATATACTAAATGAAATGAATTATCAGAAGCAAACTTCTCTTTTACTGGTTCAAACCCCAGAGCTTCTTTATAAAATTCAAGACTTTTTTCTAAATTAACAACATTAAAATTAAAGTGATTAAATGTAACCATGATATTGCTCCTCTCTATTCATCAAACTGTATCACAATTTTCAGTACTTTTTCCGGTGTTTCTCTTATCATGTCAAATGCTTGCTCCACATCTCTATAATTGAATATTCTGGTTTTAAGTTCTTCCGGCTGTAACGAACCATCTTCAAAGCCCTCAATCACTTCATCAAAACAATGATTATTCAATCTGGAGCCTACAATTGTCAATTCTTTTTTAGTAATATCAGCCATTGTAATTGCAGAAGGAACATTTTTAAGCCCAAGTACTACAACACGGCCCGCAGGACAAGCAAGCCGTACACTTTCTTCAAAAGATTTTGGAGTACATACCGTATCAATAACTACCGGAATCCCTTCCTCCTTTGTAAACTTACTCAATCGCTCTTCCAGATTTTCCTCCGGTATCAATACCACTTCATCCGCACCCATGCCAACCGCCTTTTCCAACCGTGCTTTTACAATATCTGTCATAATGACGCGGGCGCCATTACGCTTTGCGACCTGCATAATACATATTCCGATCGGACCTGCTCCCATAATCAAAACATTGTCTTTCTCTCGTATGTCCCCACGCTTATTCACTTCCACCCCAATTGTGTATGGTTCCACAAGTCCTAAGAGGGAATTCTCAAAATTTTGATGAAACCTATGTACATTCTTTGCCTCCACACAAACAAATTCTGCAAACCCGCCGTCTCTGTGAACCCCCATAACTTCTAACTCAGAGCACACATTATGTCTGCCTATTTTGCAAGCATAACAATGACCACAACTAACTACAGGATCAACTGCCACCTTATCTCCTGCCTTAATATCCGTTACTCCAGTTCCGACCGCTTCTACAATTCCTCCAAATTCATGCCCGATTAACCTCGGATAAGTTGCTAACGAGTTTGTTCCATTCCAAATTCCTATATCTGATCCACAAATTCCTCCGGAAGTAATTTTTATAATAACGTCATCCGCCTTTTTTATTACTGGCTTTGGCACTTCTATTATCTGGATTTTAAAAGGTTCTGTAATCGTAATGGCTTTCATCGTCTCCATCTTTTCTTACCTCTCTAAATTATCTTCTCTCTCGTTGCAATACCCTTTTTTAACAATAATGCCGGTTTATAAGACAGCTTTGCTTTTCTTAGTCCCTCTACTCCGGCATCGTCCTCACGGTTCACATACTGGTAACCTTTACATGCATGTTCTACAAACAACTGATTGATCATCGTATAGGCACCTTCAACCTCAGAATATGCTTTTTCAATATGAACAACAAAAGTATCCTCGCATGCCGGCTCTCCTAAAGCAAACGCAACGACATTACCATTGACTCTAAGCACCCCTCCAGTCAGATCAAGCTCTTTGTATAGTCTTAAAGAATTCAGCGCCACACACATTTCAGCATTTTTTTCAGGATCATCGTCACATCCATTCTGTTTTCTCCATTGGAGTGCCATCAAAAAACAGTCTTCCACATTTTCATCGCTCAACACTTCGTATCCCCAATGCTCGTAGATTGTTTTGAACTTATTAATATGGTTTCGCTTACTATGTAGTTTCTTCCCTCTTAATGTCTCAAGCAGCTGTCTTTCGTATATATAATCCGCCTGTTCCCGATCATATTTCACAGAAAACTGACCTGGAAACCAGGTTTCTAACTGCATATAATCCTCCTCCGTTACACTATACAATTGAAGATTGTCTCCTTGACTTTCACTGTAATCAATCAGATAATCCAATGCTTTTTTCGTAGCTTTCTCGTCACCTACCGGATAAGAAAACACCCGGCCAATGCCTTCACACGTAAATACAAGAGCATCTTCTATCACAGCATACTGCGTATGATAATATCTAGACCAAAGATATATATTGGCAAAGGTTCGTTCACAGCTTCTGTTGGGAGATTTCTCCAGATAAAACTGAATAAGCTTCTGTTCATCCAACTCCGGACGCTTAAACTCAATATCTTCCATTAAATTGCCCTCTCTTTTGTTCAATATGTTTTTATTGTCCTTTTTTCAAATCTGCGATTTCATTTTAAAAACGATATCTGGAATCTGGGACAAGTTTCTTTTCTTCAGACAACAAATTATGAATATCCATCTCCATCCGCTCTATATCTGTCGTTTCCAGTACAATACTTCCACCAATGGCATTTTCTCTCGCCTGAAAGCTCTTACGAGCGCCACATAACGCAAACATATAGGGTTGTTGTGATATGGTAAATGCGGTTACAAGATTTGCCAATGTACAGGAGTATTTTTCACATAGAAATTTCCAACCATCCAACATCGCAAGAAGCATTCTGCGGCGTGTTTGTTCAAACCACCGAATACGATTCCTAAAATATCCTTCCGGTATTTCATAATCCATACCTATTTTCCCAGTAAGCAGTCCCATTTCTAATGAAGAATAAGCTAAGAATGCAATATTATATTTTTCACAAAGCGGAAAGATATCCTGAGACGCATTTTGATAGAGAATACTATATCGGTTTTGTACTGCATCGACTTGTCCAAACCGCATATATTCTTTTATTTCATCTGCTGTGGCATTTGACATGCCGATTGCACGGATTTTTCCTTCTTTCTTCAGCCGGCAAAGCTCACCCATTGTATCACTTACCGGGATATCATAAGTTTTATCGCTCTGCCAGTGTGTCAGATAAATATCTACATAGTCAGTCCCGAGATTTTGCAGGCTTTTTTCAAGTTGTTCTCGAATTGCTTTTGGACTCAAATTACGATATACTCTTTTTCCATCTACTTCTCCATGAAATGATCCTTCTGGCTTCAGCCATAATCCGCACTTTGTAATAACGACATAGTCACTCCTACGCCCTTTCATTGCTTTCGCCATCAATTGTTCACAATGTCCATAACCATACATGGGAGCCAAATCCACGGTATTCATTCCCAGCTCTGCAGCACAATGAATCGCTTTGACTGCTTCCACATCATCACTGTACCCCCAAGCCTGTCCACCTCCCATGGCATGTGTACCAAGTATAACCGAAGACGCTTCTACCGAAGAATTCCCTAGTATTCTTTTTTTCATTCTTCTTTCCCCTTTCAACAAATAATTTTCCCACCCCACGAATTTTTTTGCAGGGCGGGAATCTTAAATTAAGAATTCTTTTTAAGCGGACTCAGATTCATCATCTGTCTTGCTTCCGCAGGTGTTGCAATTTCTGCTCCCATCAATGTAGCTATCTTTACAAGTTTTTCAACAAGCGGGAGGTTTGTATCTACTTTTGTATTACAATCCAGGTAACAGCTGTCTTCTAATCCTATTTTCAAAACCGTTGCCCCTAAGGCAATAGAACCAGCTAAGAGACCAAAATCCTTACGTCCAAGGTGCGCAAACCCCCAAAGGAAATCTTTTGGAATAAAATTCCGCAGTGCTACCATTGCTTCCCATGTGTCCGGTGCGGAACCTGCATGTCCAAGCCCAAACGTCATAACACGGGGAGCAAATGCAGAAAACTCTTCATCCTTTACGAGATCCAGATAACTGTATATATCTCCAATGGAAACAACATCCACTTCTGCATTTTTTCCATTTTTAAGAATCTCTCTTAGACAATAGCGCATGTCATCACGCGTATTGGTAAAAAGTACATCCCCTTCATTGCGGCTGCCTATATTATAAGTGCACATCTCAACAAGCGGACTTTTTAATGGAGCACAGCGTTCTTCTATCGTGATTCCTGCCGCACCAGTTGACCCTTCGATTACGATATCACTCTTTTCACGAATCCGCTTAAGAGTTTCATCAAAAATTGTAGTATCCGCCGTAGGTTTTCCCTGAGCGTCATTCACATGCAAATGAACCATTGAGGCTCCAACCTTTGCACATGCGATCACATCCTCTGCTACCTTTTTCGGTTCTCCGGCCCCTGCTACAGGAGCAACTGAAATAATTACTTTCTGCATAAAAATTACCTCCTCATCATCATATTAGGTATTAACATCACCGTTCCCGGAACTGCAGCTATAAATACAATCAGCAAAGATAAAATCAAAATAAATGGCCATAATTCTTTTAACACAGACATAACGTCCAACTTTTCAATTGCACACATAGAAACCAATATTCCCCCTACCGGAGGGGTCAGATTTCCAAGCATCGCATTTAGAATAATCACAACGCCAAAATGAACTAAATCCATACCCGCGAGCTGTACAAGTGGAAGCACCATGGGAACAAACAGCATAATATTCACGGTAGGGTCTGAAATACATCCAAGCAGGAAAAAAAGTACATTAATCATAATAATAATTAATACTGCATTATTTCCAGAAACCGACACCATCAAATCATACAATTTTTGCTGTGCACCTATATTAGTAAGGACAAAACCAATGGCTTTTCCAGCCGGAACAATCAGCAATACTGACCCCATTGTAATAAAAACATGTTCAAGAGAATAAATAAAATCCTTAATGGACATTGTCCGATATAAAACTGCACCCAAAAACAATGCGTATACAACCGCGACTGCAGCTGCTTCTGTTGTTGTCACAATTCCGGTATAAATCAATGTCAACAAAATAACAGGAGTCATAATGGGTAACAACGCGTGCAAAGTACAAAAAAGCAAATCACGTAAAAATTGTCTCCAGCCAACCCATTTCTGTTTCGGATAATGTCGTTTAATCGACATCAGATAAACATATATCATCAAGACAACTCCCATTAAAATCCCTGGAATCATTCCTCCAAAAAAAAGTGCGCCGACTGAAACATTAGCCACCATAGAATAAATAACCATCGGAATGCTTGGCGGAATAATCGGTCCAATTAAAGAAGAAGCCATCGTAACGGATGCGCTAAATTCTTTATCATATCCTTCCTCTACCATACTTGTATAAGAAATATGACCTATACCGCCTACATCTGCAAGCGCAGATCCTGACATACCTGCAAATATAATACTCGTAACAATATTCACATGTCCTAGTCCGCCCGGAACATACCCGACAACTGCATTACAAAAATCAAAAATACGCTTTGAAACCGTTGTCCTGTTCATAATTTCTGCAGTCAGTAAAAACAATGGAACTGAAACTAATGCAAAACTGTTAAGTCCGGCAAACATATTCATTGTGAGAGTTGTCAGAGGAAGCTCATTTGAAACTATGTGTAAAAATGAGCTTACGATCATTGCAACTGCGATTGGCATCCCTAGAAGCATGAGTGCAAATAAAACAATAAAAAAAATGATAAAATTCATGTATCTTATTCCTCCCTTCGTTCAGCCGTTCTAATCAGCAGCATTTCCAGCTTGCAATAACTTCAGTTCCTTCCATTCTACATACATACTATGAAGTAAATGCAGTACAAATAATGCGAATGCAAGGGGAAGAATCGTATAAACATATTTTAAATTTATACGCATAGACAAAGATTTTCCCAACGTCGGAAATGTGCTTATCGTCGAAGGAATCAGATAGGCAAATACAATAAGTGTAAGCAAATTCAGCACTAAACGAGTAAACAGCTTCATCTTCGGAGGAAATCGATCTTCCAGAATATTGATACGAATATGACTGTCATCTCCCATAATATATGCACCTGCAAGGAATCCTGACCACACGTATAAATACGCTACAAGCTCATCTGACCACGGGATCGGATAATTCAAGAAGTATCGTGAAATAACATTTACTACGATAATCACGAAAAGAACACCTAGCAGAAATGAACCGATTGCTTTTTCAATCCTCATTAGAATCTCATTAAACTTTTGCACGATATGGACCTCCTATGATTCTAATCGGATGTTCTCCTCTCAATAAATTCAGATGAGAACATCCCTGTTTTTTACATTGCAGCAATTCGATCATAATATTCTTTAAATTCCGGATATTTTTCAAGTGTGATGTCTGACCGTTCAATAAACGGAGTCTTGTCAACCTCTATGATCTCAATCCCTTCATCTATAAGCTGCTGCTCGTATTTTTCTTCATTTTCAATTGTCCTCTGATCCAAATAGTCTCCTGCATCCTTAAAAACCTGTTCATACAGCTCCTGTTCTTCAGCAGTAAGAGAATTCCACGCTTTCAATGACATAGCTAAACCCGTAGGCGTACAGATATGACCTGTTTTTATCACATATTTTTGCACCTCATACAATTTACGTGAAACAATATCCGTATATGTATTTTCTTGTGCATCAACAACACCTGTGGAAAGTGCCATATAGAGATCATTTGCCGAAACAGGAGTGCCGGAACAATTAAAAATCTCAGGAAGCAGATCAATGTATGGTGAAACCGTAGGCATGCGCATTTTAATACCCGCCATCTCTTCTGGTGTAGTATAGGGCTCATTGGCAGTCACATAACGAAAACCCGAGCAAGAAACAAAGAGCATTTTTACTCCTGCTGCCTCTCCCATCCGATCCAGTAATTCATCATAGACATCACTTTCCTTAAATTTTAACCAATGGTCATAATCGCGAAATAAGAACGGAGAAAGCAGAACACCTGTAGCAGTATCCCAGTCCATTGCGCTCTCCATACCGGCGATATCCAATGTTCCCTGCATAATAGCCTGCAAAGAATCATTATAATCTGCATAAGTTGCATTCAGATGAATCTCTAACGATTCTTTACCATTACTTCTCTCTTGCAAAAGTTCATCCGCATACAACACCGCCTGCGCCTGAACCATTTCCTCAGGCATATTATAAGAAACTACCATCTTATGTCCTGTTGTACTTTCCGAATTTTCTTTGCTTTCCGAGTCTTCCGTACTTTCTGATTCGTCAGACACAGGCTTCGAATCCGATGATGATGTACCGCTGCATGCAGACAACAATCCCACAGAAATAGAAATCATTAATAAAGCGCTTAATAGTCTTTTTTTCATCACTTACCCTCCTGTATTATACTATCCTGTTAGTAATCCTAAACACCACTTTACAACTTTTAAATTTGTTTTTGCTTTTGCTGAAACCATCCTTTT
>CANOBT010000154.1 GCA_947564305.1 uncultured Lachnospiraceae bacterium
GTGGCGGAAGATGGAGCGGAAATATGGGGCTCTCTGGCTGCAGCAATGACACCGCTCGCAGCATATTCCTTCCTGGTATTTAATCTTCTGTGTGCACCTTGCTTTGCAGCAATGGGAGCAATCAAACGTGAGATGAATAATATCAAATGGTTCTGGTTTGCAATCGGATACCAGTGCTTACTGGCATATGTTGTTGCACTTTGTGTATATCAGATTGGAATGCTTCTGACAGGTGGAGGATTTGGCGTATTCACAATCGTGGCATTTGTGTTAGCTGTTGGATTTATCTATCTTTTAGTACGGCCGTACAAAGAGAGCGCTTCTTTAAATATTGACATGAAAAGGCTTGTGAATGTAAAATAGGAATTGGATAAATTATATGGAAGGAAGGAACTGGCATGGGAACTGTATTAGTAGGTACGGTATTGGTTGGTGTTGTAGCTCTCATCATCAGAAGTATGATTCGCGATAAAAAGAATGGAAAATCGATTCAGTGTGGAGGCGATTGCAAGTATTGCGGAGGGCATTGCAGGCAGTGAGAGAAATTAGGAAAATTTCTTGGAACATAACCGAAAGTATCAAAAAGTCCTTATGGAGCAGAACAAATGCTTCATAGGGACTTTTTTGCAAAAATTTATTTGCGAAATTAAATAAAGCTAAAAAATATCGCAAGCCATGAGGTTTTAAAAACTCACAGCTTGCGGCAGTAATAAAGTTATTGGAATTAAAGTTTCAGGTTTTTAAATAAATCTCCGAGATTGGTTCCGATACTCTCAGACTTCGGCAGCTCCACTTTTTCCGGGACTTCTTCCTCCACCTGTTCTAAAGCCTTCATGCTCAGGCTGATCTTTCCATCTTTGATGCCGATGACTTTAACGGTTACCGCGTCTCCTACATTTAAAACATCTGCCGGCAGTTTTACACGCTTCTGAGAAATCTGAGAAACATGTACCAGTCCGGAAAGGTTGTTTTCCATCTTTATGAACGCGCCATAGTTCTGCAGTGTCTCAACGACTCCCTCCATGACTGTTCCAACCTTCACATTTGCAATCTGATCCTGACGCTCTTTTTTCTCCTTTGCCCTCAAAATATCGCGGGCAGAAAGAACAAGACGGTTGTTGGCCTGGTCCACATCGATGACCTGAACTTCAACTTCCTTGAGCAGATAGGTTTCCAGATCATCCACATAGGACAGAGAAAGCTTGGACGCAGGGATAAATCCGCGAAGCCCTTCTACCATAGCGATGACACCGCCGTTTACAACGCCTTCTATCTTTACAGGGAGAACCGTTTTGTCTTCCATATACTGGCTTACCAGATTCCATGGATTGGCATCATCGAGATGATCTTCATAATCGGCCATGGTTTCACTCGGAGTTTCCTCCCCGGAAGGAGCTGGATTTTCTGCGGTTGATTCTATCGCTGCTTCTTCATTGACGGATTCCGCCGTCTGTACATTTTCCGGGATCATTTCTTCGGTTTTTAATTCTTCATTCATTGTAGCACCTCAACATATTTTCTATATTTGTAATGTTTGTAAAGCAAGTATACCATATGTCTCACTAAAAAAACAACTAATCTTGTAAATTCAGGTGACGAATTTGAAAAAAAGTGGTAAGCTGATTAGGAAAGCAGTATACAAATATCGAAAAGCGCAGCCGGCCTGCGCAGGAAAGGCTTGGTGAAAAAGATGGAACGAGGCGTAATCAACAACAAAATTTATGTGGTGGGTCATAAGAATCCGGATACGGATTCTATTTGTTCAGCTATCGCATATGCTGAACTTCGTACACAGCTTACCGGAGAGCGGCATAATCCGAGAAGGGCAGGACAGTTAAATGAAGAGACACAGTATGTGCTGGATTATTTCAATGTGAAAGCTCCGGCGCTGCTGACAGACTTGCGAGTACAGGTAAAAGACGTTGTACTGCGGGAAGTGGAAGGGGTGAATGGCTCCTTGTCTATTAAGACGGCATGGGCAAAAATGAAGGAGCAGAATCTGAAAACCCTTCCTGTCACCAGGGATGGAAAACTGGAAGGTGTAATCACCATCGGGGATATTGCGACTTCCTATATGGATGTGTATGAAAGCGATGTCCTTGCCAAAGCGCGGACACAGTACCGCAACATTGCAACGACTGTAGATGGTGAAATTATCATCGGAAATCCCCACAGCTATATGTCGAATGGGAAAGTCGAGATTGTGGCCTCCAGCCGGAAGCTGATGGCAGATTTTATAGAGCCGGAGGATCTGGTCATTGTTGGAAACCGCAAGGAAGTGCAGCAGATGGCTGTGGATCTGAGCGTCAGCTGCATGATTGTCAGTGCAGGTGCGGAGATTGACGAGGGAATCGTGGAGCAGGCGAGGGAGAAAGAAATCGTCATCATCGCTACAAAACATGACCCGTTTACGGTGGCAAGGTTGATCAACCAGAGTATCCCAATCCGACATTTTATGAGTGATAAAAAAGGACTGATTTCATTTCGGATGCGGGACTATGTAGATGACGTGAAGGAAATCATGATGAAGAAACGCTACAGGGATTTTCCGGTGTTAGATAATAAGGGGAATTTCCTGGGATTCATTTCCAGAAGACGGTTGCTGAACTGCAGGAAAAAGCAGGTGATTCTCGTGGACCACAATGAGAAGAGCCAGGCAGTCAATGGAATCGAGCAGGCGGAAGTGCTGGAGATTATTGACCACCACAGGCTTAGCAGCATTGAAACCATGGGACCGGTCTATTTCCGGAACCAGCCGGTGGGATGTACGGCAACGATTGTATACCAGATGTATCAGGAAAATGGGGTAGAAGTGAATCCGACCATTGCCGGTCTTTTGTGTTCAGCCATTATCTCTGATACGTTAATGTTCCGCTCTCCGACTTGCACACCGTTGGATGAGCAGTCTGCGCGGAGGTTAGCAGAGGTTGCCAAGGTTGATGTGGAAATGCTGGCTCAGGCTATGTTCCGGGCAGGAAGCAACCTGAAGGGCAAGAGTGCCGAAGAAATCTGTTTCCTTGACTTTAAGCAGTTTACAGTCAATGATATGGTCTTTGGAGTGGGGCAGGTGAACTCTATGAGTGCCGAGGAGTTAAAGGATATTAAAGAAAAGATAGAGTCACATTTGGAAAAGGCGAGGAATGCGCATAAGTTGAACATGATATTCTTCATGCTCACCAATATTTTGACAGAATCTTCGGAGATGCTGTGTGCAGGCCCGGAAGCAAGAGAGAAGCTGATCAATGCCTTTGATCTGCGCACCGAAATGGAGGAACTGCATTTAAAAGGCGTTGTATCCCGCAAGAAGCAGTTGGTGCCGCCATTGGTGGAGGCATTACAGCAATAGGAGCACAGGCGGAGTTGTAAGTTTGATAGGCGGCAACATTATTGCATATTTTTGCACGGAATTTTTATAGATTTCCTGATAGGGTTCCTCTATAATAAAAAAAGTTGGACAGACTGCTTTTGCCTGGGCCATAACCAATTCAGAAAGTGAGGATTTGGATCGTCATGAAAGAAAAATTATTAAAAAAATTTGCAGAACTTTTCGGAAATTCAGAAGGTGCCGGTTTCTTCTTTTCACCGGGACGTGTGAATCTAATCGGGGAACACACAGATTATAATGGGGGTCATGTATTTCCATGTGCATTGACAATCGGTACATATGGTGCAGCCAGGAAACGGTCAGACCGCATGCTGCATTTTTATTCTATGAATCTGGATCATTTTGGAGTTGTAGAAGTCTCTTTGGATGAGATGGTAAATAAAGATGCCTATGGATGGGCAAATTATCCTCTCGGTGTGGTGTGGGCTTTTGCAGAAAAAGGACATTCTTTGGATGTTGGATTTGATATGGTGATTTGGGGAAATATTCCCAATGGAAGCGGACTTTCTTCCTCCGCATCTCTGGAGGTGCTGACCGGTGTGGTTTTGTGTGATCTGTATGGAATACAGGATGTGAGCATGACGGATATCGCTCTATATGGACAGTATTCGGAAAATAATTTTAATGGCTGTAATTGTGGAATCATGGATCAGTTCGCGGTAGCTATGGGGAAGAAAGACCATGCAATTTTCCTGGATACCAGTACACTGAAATATGAATATGCACCTGTTAAATTGAAGGATGCGAAGATTGTAATCACAAACAGCAAGGTAAAACACAGCCTGGTGGACTCTGCATACAATGACCGCCGCCAGGAGTGTACGGATGCACTTGCTGCATTGAAGACGGTTGTGGATATTGAGTCGCTGGGCGACCTGACGGTGGAGGAATTTGAAAAACACAAACATGTACTGACCAATCCGATTCTCGAAAAACGTGCAAAACATGCTGTGGCAGAGAATCAGCGTACAATAGATGCAGTTGCCGCATTGGAAAAGAATGATATTATCCGGTTTGGGGAATTAATGAATCAGTCTCACGTCTCTCTTAGGGATGATTATGAAGTGTCTTGTAAGGAGATTGATGTATTAACAGAGCTTGCATGGAAGACGCCGGGTGTGATCGGTTCCCGTATCACCGGAGGCGGCTTTGGCGGATGTACCGTCAGCATTGTAAAGAATGATGCAGTGGAGAGCTTTATTGAGACGATTGGCTCTGCTTACAAAGAAAAAGTAGGTCACGAAGCAGAATTTTATACCGTCGATATCGGAGACGGCGCACGGAAGATGGATGAAGAATAGCAGAATGGAGATTGGACATTATGAAATTATATGAGAATATCAAAAAATTAGTTCAATATGGGATTGATACCGGATTGACTCCGGAGTGTGAACGTGTCTACACAACAAATCTTCTTCTGGATTTGTTTCAGGAGCCGGATTATGAGGAAAGTGACTGTGCTGTTTCAGAGATTGTTCTGGAGGATGTGCTGGGAGAACTGCTTGATGAGGCATGCAGCCGTGGGATTATAGAGGATAGTATTGTGTATCGAGATCTGTTCGATACCAAGATCATGAACTGTTTGATGCCGCGTCCTGCACAGGTACAAAAGAAATTCTGGGAAGACTATGCAGTTTCCCCGGAGCAGGCAACGGAGCAGTATTACAAGTTCAGTCAGGACAGTGATTATATCCGTCGTTACCGTATCAAAAAGGATAGAAAATGGACAGTGGACACAGATTATGGAACCTTAGATATTACTATCAACCTATCCAAACCTGAAAAAGACCCGAAAGCGATCGCAGCAGCCAGGAACGCAAAAAATTCTGCATATCCCAAGTGTCAGCTCTGTATGGAGAATGAAGGATATGCAGGCCGCACCAACCATCCGGCAAGGGAAAACCATCGGATCATTCCGATTACAATCAATGAGTCCGCATGGGGATTCCAGTATTCTCCTTATGTATATTATAATGAGCATTGTATCGTATTTAACGGTCAGCATATCCCGATGAAGATTGACCGTGCCGCATTTACGAAGCTGTTTGATTTTGTGAAGCAATTCCCACACTATTTCCTTGGCTCCAATGCGGACCTTCCGATTGTGGGCGGCTCTATTTTAAGCCATGACCATTTCCAGGGTGGTCATTACACCTTTGCTATGGCAAAGGCTCCGATTGTAGAGAATTTTACTGTAAAAGGCTATGAGGATGTCACCGCGGGAATTGTAAAGTGGCCGCTTTCCGTTATCCGTCTGCAATGTGCGGATGAGACCAGGATTATAGACCTTGCAGATCATATTCTGGGGGCATGGAGAGGGTATACGGATGAGGATGCATTTATTTTTGCAGAGACAGAAGGACAGCCTCATAATACGATTACTCCGATTGCGCGCAAACGCGGGGACCTGTATGAGTTGGATTTGACTCTGCGCAACAACATTACAACAGAGGAGCATCCTCTTGGTGTGTACCATCCACATGCAAATCTGCATCACATCAAGAAGGAAAATATCGGACTGATAGAGGTGATGGGACTTGCAGTGCTTCCGGCGCGTCTAAAGGGCGAGATGGAACTTTTGAAGGAATATATATTAGAAGGAAAGGACATCCGTTCCAATGACAGTATTGAAAAACATGCGGACTGGGTAGAGGAATTCCTTCCTTCATATCAGAATGTCAATAGTGAAAATATAGAAGAAATCCTGCAGCAGGAGGTTGGAAAGGTGTTCTGCCAGGTGTTGGAAGACGCAGGTGTATACAAATGCACTCCTCAGGGCATGGAGGCATTCCATCGGTTTATTGATGCACTGTAAATTTTTTACGATTTTGGAATTGTTTTGTATAAGTTATATAAGATTTTGAGCATATAATTTACATAAAAAGGAGCTGCTGAGGCTCCTTTTTTGAATACCATGAGTATGCAGAAGAAGTTGCCGGTGGCAGGTTCTTTGCATGTAAAAAAGTAAAGATAATTAACTGATGTTTGTGTATTTTTACAACAACTATATTTTGCTTCGATTTGTTTTCTGACATTTTCAACAAAGAAAACGTGTCGAAGCATAACATATGCAGTTAAATGGTGCATTTCATGGATGACAGGTTTGAAAGGAGGGATTATGGCGTTCACAATGAAATGTAACAGTTTGGAAAAAGAGCAGTTGATACCGCTGCGGGATGCATTGAATAATCTAATACGTTTCCTGCAAAAATGGAAAGACAGCAGCATACCATATTTTTTTCGTTATCTGCAGTATATGAAGGACAATATTGAAATCTGCATATATACTCAGGACGATTGGGGGGATGGGCTGGTGTATCTGGAAGACATCCTGCAGCAGAACTGGAATGACGCGAATGATGATTTTTGGGGAATCCACTCCTGTGAGTTGTTCGGGGAAGGCCAGAGAGAACTGTTTCTGCAGTATCTGGGATTGTTGGAGGAGGTGGAACAATACTTTATTTTTGAAATCGAGCAGCTATAAAAGCTGTAAAAAACAGGAAATAAAAAGGAGGAGATAGAAAGAACGAAATAAAAAAACTTTCAGCCTTGCCGTTGTATACAATTTATGGTAAGATAATTGGCAGATATTGAAGGATTGAGGAGGAAACCATGGAAAACGACGCAGTTTCAAGGAATTTTATTGAGCAGGAGATTGATAAAGACTTGGCGGAGGGGGTATACGACCACGTATGTACCAGGTTCCCGCCGGAACCGAATGGATATCTGCATATCGGACATGCAAAGTCCATACTTTTAAACTATGGGCTGGCACAAAAGTATCACGGCACATTCAACATGCGGTTTGATGACACGAATCCTACGAAAGAAAGAATGGAGTTTGTGGAGTCTATCAAGGAAGACATCAAATGGCTGGGGGCGGACTGGGAGGACCGCCTGTATTTCGCATCAGATTATTTCGATCAGATGTATGAATGTGCGGTAAAGCTGATTAAAAAAGGAAAGGCATTTGTCTGTGATCTGTCTGCGGAGGAGATACGTGAGTACCGCGGTACGCTGACAGAGGCGGGGAGAAAGAGCCCTTACCGGGACCGTACTGTGGAGGAGAATCTGGAGCTGTTTGAGGGAATGCGTTCAGGGCAGTATCAAGACGGAGAGAAGGTGCTTCGTGCAAAGATTGATATGGCATCTCCGAATATCAACATGCGGGACCCTGTAATTTATCGTGTGGCGCGTATGGCTCATCACAATACGGGGGAGAAATGGTGCATCTATCCGATGTATGATTTTGCACACCCCATTGAAGATGCAATTGAAGGAGTCACACATTCTATTTGTACATTAGAGTTTGAAGATCACCGCCCATTGTATGACTGGGTGGTTCAGGAATGTGAGTTTCAAAATCCACCACGTCAGATAGAATTTGCAAAGTTGTATTTGACGAATGTGGTGACTGGAAAACGATATATCAAGAAACTGGTAGAAGATGGAATCGTGGATGGATGGGATGATCCACGTCTTGTTTCGATTGCAGCGCTTAGGAGACGGGGATTCACACCGGAGTCGATTAAGATGTTTATTGATATGTGTGGAGTCTCCAAGGCACAGAGTTCGGTGGATTATGCAATGTTGGAATACTGTATCCGGGAGGACTTGAAGATGAAGCGGCCGCGTATGATGGCGGTGCTGCATCCAATCAAGCTGATTATTGACAACTATCCGGAAGGCGAGGTGGAATATCTGGATGTTCCCAATAATCTGGAAAATGAGGCGCTTGGTACTCGAAAAGTTCCATTCTGCCGGGAACTGTATATTGAGCGGGATGATTTTCTGGAGAATCCTCCAAAGAAATATTTCCGATTATTTCCGGGAAATGAAGTTCGTCTGATGTCAGCTTATTTTGTAAAGTGTGAAAGTTTTGTCAAGGATGAAGAAGGAAATGTGACGGAAGTGCATTGTACCTATGATCCTGAGACAAAGAGCGGCAGCGGTTTTACCGGCAGGAAGGTGAAAGGGACGATTCATTGGGTTGCTGCTCCATATGCAAAAGAAGCAGAAGTGAGACTGTATGAAAATTTGGTGGATGAGGAAAAAGGAGTTTATAATAAAGAAGACGGGTCTTTGAATCTGAATCCGGATTCTTTGACTGTATTGAAAAAATGTTATGTGGAGCCAGGATTTGCAGAGGCAAAAGCCTGCGACAGTTTCCAGTTTGTGAGAACAGGATATTTTTGCATTGATGCAAAAGATTCGACACCAGAATCGTTGGTGTTTAATCGGATTGTATCATTGAAAAGTTCTTTTAAGCTGTCATGAATGATTTGACAATCAGTCTTGATTTAAAGTCGAAAACACCGCTGTATGAACAGATTTATATTCATATAAAGAAAGAAGTCCAGGCAGGGAGAATCAAAAGCGGGGAGAAGTTACCCTCTACCCGCTCACTGTGCAGATATTTGGAAGTCAGCAGAAGTACGGTAGAGCTTGCATATGAACAGCTTCTATCGGAAGGATATGTGGAAGCACAAGCCTGCAGGGGGTTTTTTGTTACAGATGTAAATGGCTTGTACCGGTTAGATGCCCCCTCACAGGAGTATAATGCGGCTGATACGGTGGAAGAAGAAAACTTTTCTTATGATTTTACGCCCAATGGCGTAGACTTGAATAGTTTTCCCTATAATGCCTGGAGAAAACTTTCCAAGGAAAGTCTGTTGGATGATCGGACGGAATTGTTTCGCCTGGGGAATCCCCAGGGGGAGTATGGGCTGCGTCTGGCTATCTGCAATTATCTTCATCAGGCCCGCGGAGTCAGCTGTACTCCGGAGCAGATGATTGTGGGGGCTGGGAATGATTATTTATTAATGCTGCTTGCTACCATCATTGGCCAGGAGCACAAAGTGGCTTTTGAAAATCCCACATACAAGCAGGCGTACAGGTTGTTTCAGAACTTGTCCTATCGTATTTGTACGGTAGATATGGATTCCAGAGGGATGGATATAGAAAAACTGGAAGCATCAGGAGCGGATATTGCATTTGTGATGCCGTCCCATCAGTACCCTTTAGGGATTGTGATGCCGCTGAAAAGACGTCTGGATTTATTGAAATGGGCAGAACAGAAAGAGGGACGTTACATTATAGAGGATGACTATGACAGTGAATTCCGATATAAAGGAAAACCAATTCCGGCCTTACAGGGATATGACAATCATGAAAAAGTGATTTTTATTGGTACATTTTCCAAGGCGATTGCTCCTGCAATCCGGATGAGTTATCTGGTTCTGCCAAAGCCTCTTCTGTATCAGTTTCGAGAACGGAGTGGATTTTTGAATTCGACGGTTTCCAAGGTGGATCAGCTGATTTTAAAAAAATTTATTCAAGAGGGGTATTTCGAAAGGCACCTGAATAAAACCCGCGCATTGTATAAGAGCAGGCATGATGTTTTACTTTCCTGCCTGAAAGCTGCATTTTGCAAAGGTGGTTTGGCTGACCGGAAGCATCAGGACAAGGTAATGCAAAAAGACTGCAAAGGAACTTTCCAGATATCCGGAGAACGTGCGGGTGTGCATCTTCTGCTGCATGTTTTCAATGGTATGACAGAGGAAGAACTGGTCAATCGGGCAAAAACAAAGGGAGTCAAAGTATATGGACTGTCAGAATATTATGTGGAACCATATGTGGATTCTGCGGCGACAATCTTACTGGGATATGCAAATATGAGTGAAGATAAAATTGTAGAAGCAGTGAAATTATTAGCTGATGCGTGGAATGATATATAGGACGGAAAGAATTGATAAAAATCTCACAAAAAATGATTGTAATTGTGATTAAAAAGTATTAAAATGGTAAATGATTTAGTCACAGTCCAGAAGAAAGGAGTGTTATTTTGAAAAAGAATTTTAGATGGCTGACAGCCCTTGCTGTTGTAGGAACCGTAATTGGTCTTGTAATCGCTTATATCTGTAAAAAGAATCATGAGACATCCATGGATGAGGATGATTTTGAGGATGAGGATGATTTTGCTCTGGACAGCGATTTAAAGCCTGTTTCCGAGCGTGAATATGTTCCGCTGAATAAAACTGACGCACAGGTTCAAAAGAAAGAAACAGAGTCTGAAGACATGGAATCTGAGGAAAAGGAAGAAACAGAGGCGGCCGGAGACGGGATACAGTCAGAAGGAACAGATGAAGATAAGCTTTCAGAGAATGAATAGATGGATTATATAATGGAGTCCCCCAAGAGTCTCTGCTCTAAGGGATTTCATTTGTTTTATGGAACTATTTTATATCGTACTTTATAGTGGATGTGCATGATGCGCAAGAGGAAGGATTGCGTTGTTTATGGAATACAAGATGGCCGAGAAGGCAACAAAGAAAGCAAAGAAAGGAATTTTGCGGATCGTATTCAGCCGTACAGCATTGATGCTGCTGTTGATCTTGCTGCAGTTAGCAATGTTCGGAGGGCTGCTTACTATCTTGAAAGATTATGCAGTTTATGTATATGGTGTAACTCTGGTAATACAGGTGTGTGCGCTCATATTTATCATGAATGAGCGGACCTGCCCGGAGTTTAGCCGGACATGGATTCTTTTGATTTTGGTTTTTCCGGTTTTCGGATGTGTGTTTTATCTCTATGCGAAGATGGAGTTTGGAACGCGATTTATCGGAGAACAGCTTGGAAAAAGTCAGTTGGAAACAAAGATATATTTGAAGCAAAAAAAGAGTATTATCGAGGATTTGCGCGCCAGTAAGCCGGCCAATGCAAATCTGGTGGAGTATATGAATCGCTCCGTTCATTTTCCCGCATACAGGAACACAACGGCGGTTTATTTTGCCTGTGGGGAGGAAAAATTTCCTGCATTGATTGAACAACTGAAAAAGGCAGAGAAGTTTATTTTCCTGGAATATTTTATTGTGGCTGAGGGATATATGTGGGGAAGTATACTGAAAATATTAAAACAGAAGGCGGCTCAGGGAGTGGAAGTGCGATTTATGTATGACGGTATGTGCAGTATTTCCCTGCTTCCCTATAGTTATCCCAAGATGATTCAAAAGTATGGAATCAAATGTAAGATGTTCAGCCCAATCCGCCCAATACTTTCCACCGTGCAAAATAATCGGGACCACCGGAAAATCTGCGTGATTGACGGAAAGGTGGCATTTACCGGCGGAATCAATCTGGGAGATGAGTATATCAACCGAATCAAGAGATTTGGATATTGGAAAGATACGGCAGTGATGCTGGAAGGGGATGCTGTGCAGAGTCTGACTATGCTTTTTCTGCAGATGTGGAATGTGACGGAACGCAAGCCGGAAAGCTATGCCCGATATTTAACAACACCTTTAAAGGGAGTGCGCCGGGAACTTGGATTCGTGATTCCTTATGGGGACAGCCCCTTTGACCATGAAGATGTAGGAGAAGAGGTTTATTGTCATATTCTGCACCATGCAAAAAAATATGTTCACATCATGACTCCTTATCTGATTCTGGACAGTAAAATGATAGATGCGCTTTCCCTGGCTGCAAAAAGCGGAATTGATGTGAAAATTATTATGCCTGGTATACCTGATAAATGGTATGCATTCGCTTTGGCAAAGACTTATTACAAAGATTTAATCCAGGCAGGAGTCAAGATTTATGAATTTACTCCGGGTTTTGTGCATGCCAAGATTTTTGTGTCTGACAATGATACTGCAACCGTAGGAACAATCAATCTGGATTACCGCAGTCTTTATCTGCATTTTGAGTGCGGAGTCTTCATCTATAATAATCCGGTGGTAAGGGATGTGGAAATGGATTTTCAGGATACTTTGAAAAAATGTCATCGCATCTCTGTTGGAGATGTGAAGAAAATCCATCTTGGGATGAAGCTCAGCGGCAGGATCCTCCGTTTGATTGCTCCGCTGATGTAGGTATAGGACTGGCTGAAATGGCCGATATGAAAAAAAATATAAAAAAATCGTGAAAAAACTCGAAAAAAGTGTTGACATTTGGATAGATATGATAGTATAATAGCGAAGCAGGTTTCGGAAAGAGAAACTTGAAGAAAGTTAAGGGGTCTTAGCTCAGCTGGGAGAGCATCTGCCTTACAAGCAGAGGGTCATA
>CANOBT010000155.1 GCA_947564305.1 uncultured Lachnospiraceae bacterium
AAAAACATATCAAAATCTTTTTCAAAAAGTTCTTGACATATCACCAGAATGCTTTATTCGTTTAATAATGCCTTCCAATAATAGTGAGTATATATTATTTTGAAAAACATCGTCCGCTTCACCTCAATGTCAGCAAACTTTTTACCATCTGCCAGTATATAATAGTTTTGATTTTCACTATCGTAACTAATGGTAAACTCCTTGCTGAAATCGTATTGAACTGCACTGTATACTCCTATATCAACCCACATTTGCTTAAGCTGACGTTGATATTCTATCGTTTCGGGAAATATTACATCAACCAACTCTGCTGGTGTCACACTACTTAAAACTTCATATTTAAAAATTTCTTCCTTATCTGGCAATCCTGTATTTAGCTCATAAAGCTCCTTATCATTTTCGGAAGATACTGATACAAAAATTCTTCCATGGTGTAAATCATATAATCTGCCAATCTGCATAAACATTTCCGGGAAAAACGGTATCAATAGCACTCCGGTAAAGAAAATCATTAAAGAATAATACATGGCATAATGATACCATCTGATATTGGTAATCCATTCTTTTCTTCCGGCATGGTAAAATACAGCCCGTTTAAATATCATGCGAAAAACAAAAAATAAAACTAGTGCAAACGGGAAAAATAATATGTTTTTCATTCTACTTTACTTTGAAATATGTTTCCTGTTGGTCTTAACCTGCAAACGCATATTTCCTATATATCCTTCCTTTTGTAATTATCAATCATTGTAACACACCCTACTTCTTCAAATTTCTCCGGGCGCCAACAGCCTTTCATTTGCTTGGCCTAATATAATAAACACATATAGAACTTGATTCTTCTGCTCGCATTATATTGTTCATACTCCACATATGTCAAGTAATCATACCTGATGTACAATTTTTTATTCCAATGTACAACCCGATATTCTGTTACGCGGTTTCAAAAAGATGGAGGGTGCAGTAAAAATCATCGACAATAGGCGACTCACCAGTTAAAAAATTCTGTTTTTTGGGGCAAAAAAAGGAGCTGATGCTCCGGTAGATCATTCAATCCACCGAAGCATCAGCCCATATGATTTCATACTCTTTTCTTTAAAACAACGCAGGTAACAGTGCCTATAATACCTGCCACCAGTGCCACTATTGCAATCTTTGTTCTTTTCTTCATTACTCATCTTCTCCTTCCGTAATAATGGTAACTTCTTTTGCAACTGTACGTCCTTGTCCGTCTTCGTCCTGAACAAAGGAAACAGTCTGCCCTGCTTTGAGCCTCTTGAAACCTTCCATGTTGATGTTTGAGAAATGAACAAAGCAATCTACACCGTCTTCATCGGAAATAAACCCGTATCCCTTTCTCACATCAAACCATTTCACGGTTCCTTTCATCAAATCTTTCTTGGCCATAATTTTTTCACTCCTTTTCTACCTTATTATAATGTATATCGTGCATGGCAACACGAAAAGGGCATGGCGGACTCGAACCGCCTGTACCTTGCTGCCCACCGCCATCATTTCTTTGGCGCAATATGCCAGTCAGACCACAGGTTCCCACTAATCTGTACCGAATCTGTCAGGTTGGCTGACAGCATCCCGTCTGGCGTCCAGCTATCCATAACGTAGGTGTATACAGTATAGCTTCCGTCCGGCATCCAGATTGGAGAGAAATGCGTCCTTCTCCCATAAGTGGAATACTCATTGCTTTTAAACTGATACTCTGCTTCCATTCCGCTGGTTGTTCTCTCAAGCAGCCGCCAATAAGTCCTATAATAAAACTCCGGGAAATAAGAAACCGCCGTCTGTGACCCAGTGACTGCCGTAGCCTGATTTGTTGTCGTCGTCGTATTGACCGTGATATTGACTCCGTATCCGCTCTTGATCGTAGATCCTGCAACTGTAGGATTTTTATCATCCGGTGACAGTTCCACGGAGGCGCTCATTGAAGCACTGTAATGTTCCAAATCAAACTCCCACCAGCCTTCATCTACCCATTCGCCTTCGTCCACCCAGCTTCCATGATCTGTCGTACATCCATCCGCGCAGGATTCACTATGCGAACCGGAATGCCATTTCCAATCGCTGTGCCATACCCAGTATTCCTGCCACCATGGAACCCATATACTCCAATACGCGCTATCTTTCTCAGGATTATCTGGTATTTCCGCGTTGGACGATGAATATGCATTATTCCTGTCGTTGGCAGTGGGATTGGGAGGATCGTTCCCATCAAGGTCAACAATCCTTGCCTTGATGCTTCCCTGTCCTGGTGCACCGCTCCCACTGGCACTGACTGTTATGGTGATTGTCTGCGGAGTAGATGGCGTCCTCCATCTTACCCATGCAAGCTGCGATGCACCGTCAGGATAATAGACATTTTCTACGGTATAGCTCCTTCCGTCGATTTGAAATGTCACATTAACCGGATGGTCGGGGTCTGACTGCCCGCCAGTGATGGTTACAGCCGTAATTACATCCGTATTAACCCTGTACTCGTAATCTACCGCCTCCAATTCCGGAGGCGTAACCATTTCATTAAAGCGCACGATTCCTATTCCAAGCGAAGAAATAATGCTCTCATTGGAAACACGCTCCATCTTTGAACCCGTCCAAGCCGGAAAACCCAAATCCGGTGTCTCCAAAAAGATTGCAAGCGGCAGATTCTTGTGAGACAATGAAGGCATTTTACTATGCATTAAACCGCCAAGCATCCGATCGTACATGGCCGCTTCCGTTGCGGTCATTGCCGTCCTTGTGCCCTGAAACGTCACATATGCAAGCGGTTCTATCAGCAGCTTATATTCACCGCTTATTAACGTATCAAAATCAAAGCCACAGTAACCGGCAATACCGCGGATTACCTGTTCATCTGTAAAATACCTCTTTATCTGTGCTATATTGCCGCCCCCGGAAGATGTACTAATAATTCTTGGTAATGACTGACCTGGATTAATATAACCATACGTACCTGTATCTGGTGTCAGTGACGCACCGCTCTTATAAGCAATCTTGCATGTTTTTGTGAAATGTTTCACAACATTTCCGGGATTAACATTCGTCAGGTCAACTGATGCAGATACAACAGCTCCATCTGATGCCCGGACTATCGTAACTCTTACGCCTTCATCTCCATTTACCCATTTATTGGTGCTTGTTCCTGCACCAAATCCACCACCTCCTCCGTCCATATTTCCCTCACCTGTGGCAAACACTGTTTCTGTCTCCCATAAGGACAAAAATAAAAGCAACATGAGCAAACATGCCGCTTTTCTTCGGATTTTCATATAAAACCTCGCTTTCTATAAAAAGGGGACGCCGTAAAGCATCCCCCTCGTTTAGTCCATAATCCCAATTGTGTTTCCATTCTCGTAGATATCATCTCCCTGTATGCCAGATGTGCCGCCGCCATTGTAATCTACCCATCCAAATCCTTCAAAATAAATTTTTCCATCCTTTATATCACCATCTTTAGGTGTCGTAGGCGCGTCTTCTTTACTGGATTCTGAAGATGGTGTCTCTGAAGGATTCTCTCTATCCGCAGGGATTTTCTTGTTTTCCGGCTTTTCACTGGAACCGTTCTGCTCTGCTTTCGTTGCCGCCTCTGCCGGCGCTTCACTGGGTTTATTTTCCGCTGTCTTCACCGGATCATTCTGAATGGACTGTGTTGCGTCATCCGTATCGGCGGTTTTTCTTGAATCAATCGGTTCGGTGGAGACTGTAAGTTCCTCCGTTTCCTGTACTTCCACATCTTCATATTCTGTATCTACAACTACATTAACATCATCCTCATCCGCCTTCTGGGTTTCAGCCGCCACTTCAACCGGCTTGTCCGTTATCAGGCACAAGCGTATTCCGCAGAACGCTCCAATCCCTACTGCAATCAATGCTGCCGCTAATGCAATTTTTTTTGTCTTATCATTCCACTTTTTCATAAAATCCCTCCTAGTTTTGTTTTCTGATTTCATTGTAATATACTCTTTTCAATATGTCTAATTTTCAGCAATTTTTTTTTGCTAGAATTTTGGCGTATATGCAGCTTTACTCCTGACGGTAATCTTCATGTCCGGAAGTACTTTCTGGAGAAAAGAAACCGGCACTTCAAGCCTCACTGTGGTTTCTGCCTCAAACGAGCTTGTATCGCCAGATGCCAGTCCTGCATTATGGATATACACCTGTAAACCCGTAATTCGGAACTCTGTTGCTCCATCAGATGATATTTTATAATGATATTCACCATCTTCCTGAAGACCGAGCAATCCGTCCAGCCTTCCATAGATATCCCCGTAGTTCAGGCTCTCCTCGAAAGAACCATCTGTCGGCTGATATCCAGCGGCATATCCTTCGCGCACCGCATGGTATACATCTGCATAATTGTCGTTAATGGTAGATATAATTGCCTCCTGCATTGCATCTTTTACGCCTGCAGACACAATCATGAGTCTCGCGAACTGCATGATGACAAGAACAAGCATCAACAATGCAAGTGTTACTGCCACAGCAAGCGGCATTCCATTTCCTTTCTTATCTAAAACGAGCCTTTTACATTTTTCCATCATTTATGGTACACCTCACTTTTCCCACTTGCCCTTGCTTTCAGATGGACCGGAAATGAACCGAAGCCGCCAAACAGCCCGATATTCCTCTCTAATGTGAGTGTTACCGTTACCTCTTCGTTCAGCTGGATATTCCCTGTTTTTGACCATGATACAGAGGGGTATAGCCCCGTTTTTTCATTTAAGACCCTTTCCCTGTCGCTTGTTTCCGAGCCTACCCGTCCTGCTATTTCCGCTTCCCTCACCAGCTCGTCCGCAAAATTATCAAGCTGAAGTTTCACAATATATACCGGATACACGCGTACGGCAAGCGCAATCACCAGCATTGCACATAGAACCAGGACAACGGTATCTATATAACCTTCTCCTTTCTTGTTTAAAAGGTGTTTTCTATCTTTCTTCATACGCGCCTCCTACATCATGCCGCTCATGGATTTTAAAATCTCATACCCTATGATAATAATATATGTAATCATAAAGCACATCAGCATTGCAAATGAGTATTTTCGTATTTTGGGCGGAATTTTCTGTGCTTTTGTCTTCAGGCGCTGTATCTCTATCTGCTTAAAGTCATGCACAAGCATCTGGAAATATACCGCGCTGTCATCTCCCCTTAATACGCCTATCAGACCACGCACAATATCAGACAACTGCGGCGAATTTAACCTTGCCTCAAAACGTGTCAGTGCAGCCTCATAACTGGAAGATCTCATATCCGCGCACACAATGTCCAGTTCCTGTGCAAACTCCGGCCCTGCATTTTTCTTGTAATTTTCCAGAATGGATAGCACGTCCCTGCTGTTTTTAAGTTCCTGCTCGATGGTGGACGCAAATCTGGAAAGCTCATCTTCTATGGCTTCCCTTTTCTCGCGAAGTTTCTCGTCCGCTTTTCCTATCTCATTGAAATAAACCATGACAGCCGACATAAGCACTATAACAGCTGCCAGCGGAAATATGTACAGGCATGGGACAATTCCTAACAGGACAAACGCCGTCTTTATCATTGCATAGGAAGCATAGACCTCGGGCGATATATTCATGCCTGCCGCTTTTAATGTTGCTGCCATCCGCGCCTTTTTATGCTGGTTCATTGGCAGATATCTTGATAATACCACAGCGCCGTCCATAATCCACATATCCACTGTTTTCGCGGCTTTCTTTTCTGACCGCCCCGCAGCCGACATTACCTTTACTGTCTGCATGGTCGGAATCCGGAATACATCCGCAAGGATCAGGAACAGTCCGGCAGCGAAAAAAAAGCCAAATAAAATCATTAGTATTACCATCGTTCCCTCCTATCTCCGATATTCAATTGGCTTTGTCAGCTGTACCACTTTTGCCGCCGAAAAGAAAATAACTGCGACTGTAATGCTCAACATCACCTGCCCGATCACGGTTGTCATCAACGCGTTATACCAGTCCTGATTTAAAAAATAAAGAAGCGGTATGTTTCCTACTACCAGAATTACCATTGTGATGAACTCCCGGCGAGGTTCATAAACCATATACTCCAGATCTGCGTTTACAAGACGCATATCGGACAACTTGGCCACAATCGGCGTCAATATGGTCTTTAAGCTCCTATCAGTCTGGCACTCCTGCAATGCATCGCACCATTCCTCAAAGGTGTCATTGTGTATTTTTGTCTTCAGTTCATTCAGTGCGCTCCCTATATCCGGATTTACAAGGCGGATGCGCGATGCAAACTCCTGAAATACCGTCTGCACAGGCGGGTTTAAGTAAAATACGCTTTCCTCAACCGCTGTCAGGATATCTTCGTTTCTCAGGTAAGATGTGGTGATGATGGAGAGTGCCGTTTCAAGCTCTGCGGAGACATCTTTCTTGAAAGAGTGCGCAGTAAGCTTGATATACCAGAACGGCAGGAATAAACACCCCGTCGCCAGTACCGGGACAAGAAAAAAGTTTCCCATCAGTATAGCTGCTGATGCTCCCAATGTAAAAAATAAAAGTGCCGCCGTGCAGAGCAGCGGAAACTGCTTCTCTCTCCCGGTCACGCTTAAAATTTCCTGTACTTCAAGGATTTCGCGTTTCAGCAGCGGCATCTTTTTAGAATTAGTTTCTTCCAATATGGCATCCTGTATATTTCGGGGCTTGCCAAGTATTCCCCTGAACAAGTCCGCCGTAAAATCTTCAAGCCGGATATTCCATACAAAAAAGCATCCCATGATCATGCCTATACAGGCGATCAGCTGTAATGTCAGCATTTCTTTCCCTCCTCTCCGGTTATCTTCACCAGTGTTTCCTTTGGCATTCCGTTTTCCAAAAGCCTTCTTTTCAACCCTTCAGAAATTCCGTTTACCTTTTCATGGTTTCCCTTAATTACAAATTTCGTGCCTTCCATACGGTTCTCCCGGATATGATAGTGAAACAGCGTCCGGAAGTTATAGTTCCCATCGGGCAGAATTTCACATTCCATAATCTCCATGATTTTACGCTTCTTGTTCTCAAGCTGCTTTGTGAACACAATAATGGGAAACGCCTCCGTCACCAGGGACATCAGCGTTTCATCTTTAATGTCATATTTTCTTTTACAAAGCGTACACATTCTGCGGTACGTAGACTCACAGCTATTGCTGTGGATTGTAGTAAGCACAGTATGACCGGTACGGGCGGCTTCCTGCGCCGTATATGCTTCATAGCTTCGCATCTCTCCTACACAGATAATTTCCGGATCAAAACGCAGTGCCATATCCAAAAGCAGGTCCTGATCGATGTTCTGCTTTTCATTTTCCGACGATCTGGTAATTGTATGAATAACGCTGTTGCAGACTGCGCCATCGCGCTCCCTGACAAGATCAAGCTCACGGCTTCCGTTTTCTATTGTGAAAATACGCTTACTGTCCGGTATCGTGCCGAGCAGCCATCCGGTTACTGTTGTTTTCCCGGAGCTTGTCGCTCCGGCTACACATACACTGATTCCATAGCGGAGACACTCCGAAAGAAAATCAAGCTCCTCCTCCGTCGCTGTTCCGCCTTTTACAAAGTCATCTTTTGTAAGCGACATCGGGTTTACAATACGTATGGACACCGCCACGCCCACGTCTTCGTCGACCAGTGGTGTCTTTAAAACCGCGATACGGATATTTTTGCTTAAATGCCCCAAAACAGCGGGACTTGCATTGTCCAGCACCATTCCGGAAATATGCAGCATCCTCCTTATCACGTTAATGGCGTGTTCCGGAGATTCAAAATGCTCTTTCAGCTTCTCACAGGTTCCATTAGAGTACTGCACCTCAATGTCACGCCACGAATTGACGTTAATCTCCTCTATTCCGGTACCGAAAATGTATTTTGTGAGGAAAGAAAACTCTGCCATTTCTGTATATATGGCATCAATCAGCTCCTCCTCCGTCATTCCTTTTACCAAAATCCGATAGTCCATGACATATTTGCTGATATATCGCTTTATCTGCTGCTTTACCTCATCGTTGCCCCCATCCAGTATCAGCGTGGAATATTTGCTTGATATATATTCCTGAACATCCTTTAATACTGACTGGAAATCTTTTGTGTCCTCCGGTGAGAAAAACAGTTCGTGTGTTCCTGAAACACTCTGATTCATAGGCCAAGCACCCCTTTCCCGATTGCATCAATTCCTGCTTTAAAATCCCGGCTTTCCTTTTGGGTAAGGTCGCAGAACAAACGTCCTTCCAGCGCCTGCGTTTCCACTTCTGCGCTGTGTGGTATGGTATATGCCACTTTCCCGAAAACCTGCTCCATGTAGTTTGCCGCTTCATTCGGTCTTACATCAGAAACAATTCGTATCTGCTTGTCCGCATCCCACTTCTTGTCCTTTAAAAGCGGCAGCTGTGAAGACAGGTAGCTGATAGACTTTAAATTGCATGTTACTAAGCGCAGCACATAATCTGCCTCAATCAGCGATACAGCTGATAAAATGTCATACGCAATATAGCTTCCACAGTCAATGATGACATAATCCGCCATCATCTTCAGGTTCCTTACTAATTCCTCTGCCTGTACCTGCGTATAGGGCGCATAAGTGAACACGTTTTCCCCTTTCTTCATCCCGATCATCGTCAGATATTTATATTTTTTATGAAAGACGCAGTTTTCCTTTATAATTCCCTGCGTCACATGTGTTGCTGCAAGGATATTCCCCAGCGAATGTTCCTCCACCAGTTCAGACGGATTACAAAGACATGGCAGTGGTGGTGAAACCATATCGCACAACAGAAGAATCACATTTTTCTTCCTGCTCGCAAGATAATGGGCAAGCTTTACGCTGACAGTTGTTTTTCCGGATGAAGGACTTCCCCATACGGCTATTACATTTCCATCCGGCAGTGTTGCTTCCTCTTCCTGGCGAAAAATGGAAGCCGGATTTATATTTAACATTCCTTATTCCTCCTCACTCATTTCTTCAGGATCACTGTTTTCCTGTTCTGCTTCTTCCTCATCCTCCATACTGCCCTCTTCGCTTTCTGCCTCTTCCGCAGCTTTTATCTCATCAAGTATGGTATCCTGGGCAGCAATAAACTTGGCGGCGTTTTCTGTTGTCCCCCTATATACGAGTGACAGATGGATGTCTCCCTCCGCCTCCAGCTGCGCCAGAATCTTTGCCTGCTCCGGCCGCACCAAAAGCGTTACCGTTGAGGGAAGCTCCTTTTCTTCCGTATCCTCCCCGTTTTCCAGATTGGCATCATATCCGGATTTTGCTGTTACTGCGATCACCTCAACATACTGCAGTTCCTGCGGAATGACCGTTTCGCGGCTTCCCAAATAATCCGGCGCTATTACGGAAACTACGTCACCGCTTTTCAGCTTTCCGGACAGTCCCCTTGCAAACTTGTCAATTGTAATGGATATCGCCTGTTTCTCACCGTTAAGATGGTAAAGGTATGTATTTTCTTTTCCGGCGTCTTCCGACAGTTTTGCAGGGAACAGATAATCCCCCATAACCATATCCGCAGTCGCATACATTCCGTTCACTTCATCAATGGAGTGATACACATTTGCAGGCAGGTTATAATTCCCGACTTCCACTTCGGTCAGCATATTCTTTGTCAGCTGCTCACCGGCTTTTATTTCACGGTTTACCCGGACCACTGTTGTTTTCTTCGACAGTCCTACATTGATAAGCGGCGTAATCGCAAAGCAGATAATAAGTGATATGACAATGCAGGTAATGCCCAATATCATTCGATTCTTAAATAATTTCATTGTTTCCTCCAATCTTGTCGTGTAAAAACACTTTACTTTCTATAATTTCAAGGCATCTGCAGCAAATACATGCTGATGATACCTACCGATAAAAACGGAATTAGTGGATATGACTGTTTCCACTGCATCTTCCCCAAAAGCAGACTTCTTCCGAGGTGAAACGCTATCATACCCAAAAGCCCGATTATCATTGCAGATATTCCCGGGATAAGACCAATTACCATACCTGCAGCACCCATGATTTTAATGTCTGCGCCGCCAATCCCTCCCATGCTTATTGCCGCAATGAGAAAAGGAAGGCAACAAAAAACGCCCCACAGATTCTCATAATGTGGAACGCATATTGCCAGCAAAGCTAACATCATACTATAAATATCCGGTATCTGCCGGGTTTTTATATCGTGATAAGATGTTATAATGAGCAGTACAAACAGGACGCTGCCCTTTACTGCCCAGATGATCATAGGTGTCATCAGCCTGCGTAATTGAACATCTCTGTGATACGCTGCTCCAGTGTCGGCATAACGACATCTCCAAAAAGAGCATACAGTCCGGCAAGCAAAAGAGCACCGATAACGACTGCAATTAGGATTTTCACACCAACGTCCACATAATTCTCGCCTGTCTGATCCTGTATCACGTTCTGAATCTTGTTCCTTGCGGACTGACCTTTGTTTTCAATCTTCTTTAAAATCTTTTTCATGGTTATTCCTCCTTAAAATAAATATTTTATACATAAAAAATCGGCAAGCTCATTTGCCTGCCGGTTTTCATGGACTGCAGATATAGTATTTTTTAATAATGCGGGTATAATACTCCCCGCAAACTACCTGTCCCCAGGAATTCTTCTCTCATGGACAGCTCGCATTGGCTATCCCCTCGCAATAATAACAGAGGTAATTATACGAAATATTTTGGGGATTTGCAACTGCTTGATTTAGATATCCAATCCTCTTTCATCATAAACGGTATGTATACATTTTTTTTAATACAACATTTCCTTTATGAATACTTTTGTCCATTAAATCTATTGATTTTATGGACAAGTTCTTCTGTTATTACTTAGTTCTCGCAGGCCATATTCCGCTCATTTCATTCTTCTCGGAACTTAATACGCCGAAATATGCGACGCTATAAGGCTTTACGATTTCGCAAAATAAAAAGCACATATGCGAAATCTCTTTCTTGTATGTGCCTAGCTTTACAAAACTTATTCATCTATTTGTTTTAAATATGTACCCATAGCCATCAATAGGTCTGTTGCATTTCCTTCATCTGAATATGATAAATCCGGAGTTTCTTCCATACAATATGTCCGATACCTGTCCATAACCTCCAGCATATCTTCACCCTTATCATCCTGGCTATCGCAAGCATTTTTCGTTTGCTGAACTTCTTTCTCATTTTGAATAGAAATGGCGGCTTGCCTTTCTTTCACAATCGCCAAAGGAATGCTCCCAACCTCCTCAGACGAATCCAGCTTTAAATCTTCCGTGTCCTGTTTCTCCTTTCTTCCAATCCAAAGTATTCCTCTCTTCTTTTTCTTACTCCCGATATAATATTGATACAGCTCATTCTTTATACTGGCGATAATCCAAGACTGTTTAACACACCGCCAAGGGACTCTAAGGCGTGGAAAAAGGAATATGATGCAAGGACTTCCGTGGAACATTCCAACAAACGTGAGAAAGAATACTATAAATTAGAAAACGGCAGACACCGCTTTACAAAGATGTGGTACTACCGCCTCTACGGCATCATGATGCTCCAACATCTTGATGCCTGGGAAATGCCATCGACTGAGACATTTCGGGAATCATTATTAAGTTTAGTCGCTTAATAATGATATCTTACCCTTACACAGAATATTTTTCAAGGCATAGTACCATCTATGTCCAATGTTTATGTCTATTTTCTCTCACATTTCTTTTCTGACACAATATTCAGTTGTCAAATCTCAAGTGAAACCTCATTCATTGAGATTCCGAGAAGTTATAAATATCGTTTTCTAATATATTGACATATGGGAAACGATAAACAACCTATCCATCCGATATCAAATAGAACGAAACATCGGTATATGGAATTTCAACTCAATCAAAAACTAGCATAGGCATACAAGATATAAATCATTTCCCCATTCATTTAATGAAGTATCAAATGATTGCTCCGGTATCATATACTTATTTATTTTTGTATTGAATCACTATCATCATCTAAATTTATATCTTTCTCATCCAAGTCAATATCTTCTTGACTTTCTGATTTACCTATATAAGTTACTTGTGAATTAGTTTCTTCAATTTTACCCGCATTCTCTGCTACTATATCCTTTAATGCTATTTGTTGCTGATTCGTTTTCCCAATTTCACTTTCCGTTTCCTGGCATCCTGTCAGGCAAGAAATACATAATAATATTGATAAAATAATATTTTTTCATACTCTATTTTCCTTCCAAACATAGAGTGACACATTTGCATTTCATACCTATTTTATGCAATGGCATCAATTGAAGCATCCCTCTGCTTTGAGCAACAAAATCCTTGCACAATTTACCATCTGAGCTCGAATAGCTCTAGCCCTGATCTGTACTTCAAAATATGAACGGTCGTCAGCACCAAGAGTGATAATGGACGTTTTAGTCGTACATTACTCATTATTGTTTGC
>CANOBT010000156.1 GCA_947564305.1 uncultured Lachnospiraceae bacterium
GTTGGTTTTATACTGGACGGAATCAATGGTTTTATGCTGCAGATCAAGGTAAAGATGGCTATATATAGGATTCATATATGTACCTCCAAAAGATTCAAGGGTGTTTTATGACACCCTTGAGTTCTTTAATTTGTTGTTTTAAATCTTGTATTTGTTTATACATGATTTGATTTAGTCTTATAATGTCAGGGATAAAGCCGGTATATCCGATTGCGTCAGGGTTATTGTCTTTGTCTTTAACAATAGCATACTCTGAGATCCTGGCCGCCTCTTCCGCAATCATACCATGCCTTCCGCAGCGGCCATCCTTATAGTCAAAGGATACGATATTATACTCAAGCAGTTTTAAGGCCTCTGCATCAGAGAGAGCGTGGACATTTGTCTTATATTTTATAGAGGACTGGTCGGCTACCACTCCGGATACTTCCAAGTTCCCGAAAAATTTTGCGGATACGGTGTGAGAGCTTGGATTTAAACTGTAATCGTCATATATTTCAAACCCGGGTTTTTCTGCGCCGGCATCTATAAAACCCATGCGGATACCGGCTCTGCCGGAAGAATCCGAGGTATCCAGTGTGTTGATATATGCGGGAAGCATAGAGTGGTCGGTGTTCAGTATGGAACCAAAACGCATTCCCGCACGGGAATGTAATATAAGCTCGGCCGCGTCACTTTGGAAATACATGGGACGAAATACATACATGTCGGACGCACGTTCCATATTGTTGATCCGCATTACCTCGCATGGCCTTACCTTACCGTCGGAGCCCAAATATTGTCCGCAAATGGACCCGTATTGAAAAGTATCGACTAAATCTTTATTATGTAAAAAGATAGAAGTAAAGCTTCCTGAACATCCGCTTAATTCAGTGCCTTCGATAGTTCCGCCGACTATTTTTTTACCGCTGATCATGGCGCCGGTGATATTTTCCGCATCTACACTTGCGGCTTTTACATTTATAACCTTCACATTTTCTGCATCGATGGTTCCCGTTGAAATACATCCGCCGTCAATTACGGTCGTACCTTTAGTCAATCCGTCCGTTTTGGATTTTGCGTCGGATGCGTCTGATTGAATTTGGCTGATATTGGTTTGCAGATCGGACGCAAAGCTGTTAAATGTTACCTGACCGGTGATATCTATTTTTTTCCCTGCAATTTGTACGCCCGTTTCATCCATATTTATCATGGATATTATTTTGGGAGCGTTGAAATCGGAAGTATTTACTTTCATGCCGATAGACTTGTTTGTAGAGATGTCCAGGCCGGAACCGTCGCCCTGAATATGCAGCATGCCATTGGTATCCACATAGAAAATTTTCTGCTTTGCATTAGAGATTGTCAATAACTCCTCGGCATTTGGATGAACGGTAAAGGTATTCTTACCATTTGTAATTTTCAGACCGTTTTTGTCAAAGATCAGAGACTGATTATTGTTGTAGATGCCAAGTTTTTCTCCCAGCAGTATTTTTCCCACAATGGTTTCTCCGATTACCCCCATTGCGTATCTGTATTCACCCGTAACAGGATCCTGCGTAATATATTTTCCGATTGCGGCTTTGGTTGTTTTCCAATCGTCGTCTGTGACGGCAAGAGTAGAATTGACAATCCGCAGCTGTGTCGGTTCAAAATCCCCGCTGATCTCATCATAGCCCCTGCACCATATCCCGTTTTCGTCCAATACCGTATTTTGTACAGGGGAGTTGGCGATCATCATATTCGTGGCATTCAAGCCATTGTCAACCCAATTATTTATTTGGGATACGGTTTTTGAATCCTCAGAAACCTGTTTTAGTGCGGCAGGATAGGATGCGGCAATGGATTGTGCATTATTCAATATATTTTTAATAGAGCCGGACGCGTTATAAAGTTCTCTTGCATTGGAAAATTCAACCGTAACCTTATCAACGTTCTCGTAATTGATCCCGATTTTGACCAGGCGCAGCAGAAATACGGAGCCGCTGATATCTGCATAAATCCAATTGCCCAATCTGCACTTATCATGAAACGGGGCAAACTCATCCATTAGGAACAGGTTATTCATTGTCGTTGAGAGAGAGTATTGGTTACGGCAGGCAATGTCCAATTCTTTATCGGCACAATCCAGCAATTTCTCTGCCTGCCGTAATAATTCGGCGTCAGACAGCCCGTCAGAGATATAATTGCTGTTTTGATAGGTATCATCCCTTCTATAAGCACAGTATGCCTTATATAAATGATCGCCTAAATAATTCCGCAGATTCAGCAAATCATGGATTGATTTCTGCTGTGCCTCATAGATTTCCTTTTTACACATCCACTGGGCAATCATATCCTGTTTTTTTGCCTGTTCTGTTACAGCGTCTTGTTTTAAAGTCCTGTATTTATTGTATATGGCGTATTGCGGAGTGTCCGCAGCCATTCCGGAATCTCCGTGATCAACCAGAATACCCTCACACGCCTCATAGGCGTCAATAAAATTTTGCAGCGCGTCAACGCTGTACAGGGAATAGTCATACACCTGATCCTTCAGATCCTTTGCCGCAAGGGCTTTGTCTATTTTCTGCGTAACATATGCGATAGCGTTCCCGTCTACTTTCAGGGTGATTTCGCCGCTGTCAGCCCGGTCGGTATCAGGGGATGATATAGAGTTGACATGAAGTATGCCCTTCCAGATCCCGTATGAGCCCTCGCAACTGTATGAAGAAGACCTGACGGATGCTTCATAATCAGGACTCAGCAGTATCCTGACATAAGACAGGACTGCGCTGTCTACCAGTGAAACGGTGGTAAATCTGCTGAAGGTATTCAAGCCGATGGTATTGGGGGCCTGTGCATTTGACATCAACGCCGATAAGCTGCCTGTGATATTTGATATTTCCTGTGAAGAATCTGTCTCGGAAACGGACGGAGACGGCATCATAGCAGACTGATAATACAGGATCCTGTCCAGACATTCACAGATATGGAGGGTGACGTCTCTGTATTCATCTTTCCTGTCTCTGCATAAGATTTCATACGACTTTAATTTGTCGGCCAGTTCCGCAGGCATATCGCTATACTGCAGGTCGGAAAATTTGACGATGTACCCCGTGCCGTTCGGATTAACTGACGGGATACGGTTGGTTATGTTATCGTCTCCGCCTATTACTTTAAAGCAGTTTTTGATGACGGACTTCTCCGCGGTAAGGGATATCTCGTCTGCCAGATTGTCCGCGGAGATATATACGTTTGTCCATTCCCCATATCCGTTTTTGACATTTGTGCTGTTACATATGGGGCAGGAGTCATAATAATTGCCCCGATATCCACAGTCGTTACACACAGATAACATGTCGTAGAGCGAAACAGATCTCTCAGATGTGTTGTATTCCACATGCGCGTCAATTTCCTGTGACAATTCCCGGCGCAGAAAGTCGTCTATATTGCTGTCAACGGAAAATGTTCTCTGCAAGGACGCAAGGGAGTCGTCCACATGCGATATGGTATAGTGCGGCGCTTTGTCTTTTAAGATTCTGTGGAGAAGGGAAACAGAGGGGGTGTCCGGATTATATATAATCGTAGGAGAATAATCCGTTCTGTCTATGTCTGTATCTGTATTTACTTCCAGAGAGATATGCAGATTGGATAATTCGGATTCGCATAAACTCTGCGCGGTAATCTGTTTCATCTCTGTTTCGGTTTCCCGTTCGCCGACCTCAATCTCGAAGTATTCATCATAATCGTATATGTATATCAGTTTTAAGTTCACGATATCATCCCAATATGGGTTTTCAACTGTGTCTGCCGTCTTATACACAGTAAACGATAATTCATTCGGGTCCTCAAACGACATGGATACGGTTACATCCGCGGTAAAGGCAGTGATCTCGCCGATCCTGGAGAAATCCTTTCTGCATAGATATATTTTAGGTTTTTGCAAATTACGTGATAAATTAAAAATGTTGGACATGGAAACCTCCTGGTAATTAATCATTATAAACCGATCTTGGCGATGGGAGAGTATGTCATTTCTATTTTACAGGGAAGATTGGAAGAGTAAGTGTTCCTGCGCTCGTCCTGTGTATTCATGATATCCAACCATCCGAAGTTGAAAGATTTCAATAGACTGTCATCTCTAATGCTCGAAGACAAGATCTTATGTTCCGAATCCATCGTAATAATTTCTCCGGAGCGGCAGCCCGCTATTTTCGACTGAATGCCGCTCGTGCCATTTTTTATAATATAATCCCCATCCGTATGGCATGTAATCCTGAAGACTGGATATAAAGTACCTACTTCATCCGACATATCGATATATACATATTGTAAACTGGCTGCGGATAAATCCATAATGGCTGTTTTCGGTTCAAAAAACGCATATGGCGCATTTGTGATAACAGTGATTTCCAGTCCTACCACATTCCCGGAGTATTCAATTTCCTTAACATTTAGATAGGCGTTAAAATAGAATTCAGCATATCCCTCGTTATCATCTTTTACAACCTTAAATTTGTGATAGCCGTCCTTTCGGCACAGCCATCTGTTTACAGCTCTGATCTCTTCAGCGCTGAAAGAGTCGGAACGTGTTGTACAAGGATTTTTACAGACCTGGAATGTTCCGGACAATACGCCGTCATATCTGCCCGACAGAAAATTCCATTTATTTGAACCGGCCGCATTTGATGTATTGAAAGTGATCGCGGCCCTGTTATCGCTCACTGTTATGCCGGATGAAGAATCTATATAACAGGGGAGCAATCCAAACAAACTGCCGGATTGCCCACACCACTCAAAATCTGATAAAATCATTTTTCTCACCTTACCTTTATCCGCGTTATTTTTTCTATTTTTCTTCTTATCTTTTTTAGACGTTTTCTGTTCTTTATGTACGCGTTATTTTGACACGCAAAATTGTCAAGAAGTTCTTTGAATTGTGCCAGCACGTTATTCATTCTTTCATAATCTGTATGCAGTCGAAGATTTTCGTCTGTAAGAGATTCGATCTCCCTGTTTTGTTGTTTCATTGTCTCAGTCTGGGAGACAATGATTTTACGCATGAGCTCTTTTCTTTTTTCATATGATTTCATAAGATTTCATAAATAACCCCTTTCGCTAAAAATTAAAAAGTGAAGCAGACAAAACCAACCATATCAAAGAAGTGGAAGAGTAGTTG
The DNA here is from genome assembly GCA_947564305.1 of uncultured Lachnospiraceae bacterium. The sequence continues at coordinate 5,135 of CANOBT010000156.1, forward strand.
TCTGCTTCATTATATTATCCATTGCTATACGCAAATGGCTTATACATCTTAAGGCCATTTATAGCTGTTTTTGGATAAACGGTTCTTACCGGCCAACTGTCCGATCGTCATATCCTGAATCATCTTCTCAAATTTTCCGTCCCTCTGTATCTGCGAAACAAAATCATTGTAGTCAGCTACATGTTCAATGGGAATATGGATGTTGATATCACCGAAAGAGGTGTTTCCGGAACGTGTTATGTTTGGCAGTTCAGGGTAATCGGGCGTATGGATCTGTGGTATGAATCCGGTGTTGATAAGCGAATTGGTATTCACAGGAATCAGCCCGCGTTTCGCAAATGCCGTATAGTCAATATCGCTTGGCCGCGCGTCAAGCATTCTCATCCATTGGTCTCTGGACAAAAACTCATCAGAATAAAGGAAACCGTGAGAGCCAATCTCGCTTAAGCTCATACCGCTATTGTACTGATCCATCCAATATTGATATCCTGCGGTTTCAGCCAGTCTTCCAAGCAGTCCCTGATAGAAATCAAGTATTGTATCACTGGCGGATTTACCCAGAGCTTTATATTCATCGGAATTCAAAAATCCCTCCAGCATTTCCTGTACAGTTTCGCCATTCATCAATTTATTCATCCAGTAATGCAAGCCGTCTTCTTCGGAATGCCTGCCCAGTAATCCATTGTATAACCGCTCGATGAAGTTCCTCGCGGTAGTCTCATCGGAGATGGTAGTTTCAAGACCGTAATCCGTTACGCCTAAGTCCGCCAGGTCTGCGGATACTCTGTACATTCTTTCGTTTAACTCGTACAGACGCAGGATCTCCCTGTATATGTTCTGCCCTATGTCTGTTATCCCGTTTATTCCGGGCTCCAGCACAGCATCGATGCCGTGGCTCAATACATAGTCCCACTCTTGTGCCGTAGAAGAGATGGTATCCTGAATTTCCTGAGCGTTGGCATTGACGTACCCAATCATCTCCTGAAATACTTCCTGCTCGTTCCGGCTCTGCTCTGAGATAAGCGCCGCATATTCCTCTGCGAGCCTGTCTAACATGTCCTGCCGGTCGCTGTACCATTTATCATATTGGGTGTCTTCCAGATCCTTTTGCGCATCCGTAAGGTCTGCCTTCAGCTTTTGTATTTTGGCCCTGTTCTCCTCAGAGTCATCATGGGACAGAGCGGATAACTGTTTCTGGATATCGGCTATGTTTTTTGTCTTCTCTGCGATATTCTTTTGATATTCATACAGGGATTTGTCCGCTTCGAGCTGTTTCTTTTTTGCGTCGATCAGCTCCTGGATCGAATCAATCTGTGCCTGGTATCCGTCCTTTCCAAGTTCTATGACTGCCTCATACTCATCATGCGCCGCTTTTGCAGCATTCTGGTATGCGTCGATCAGGTCGTTTTTACGGTCGATCAGGGTTGCATTAGCAGGGTCGTTTCCCAATTCTTTATTGATCTTATCAACCTCGTCTTTATATGCCCTGGCCTGTTCCCTGTATGCGAAATAATTCTGCGCATGTAAACCGATCACGGCGCTGCCTTCCTCTGTCAGTTTTCCGTCTTCGCCATATGTATCATCTTTGCCGAACATATCGATCATGAAATCAGATTCGCCTGTAATACGTGATATACTGTTTTGGAATCGGTCAAATTTATCCCATTCCAAGTCCCTGATGGCGCTGTTCAGCTCTATTATGCTGTTTTCCAGTTCCATGACAGAGATTACGTTATCATCGATGGCGGATCTCATATCAACCCAATCGTCAGAGCCTGTTTCCAGCCCCTTGGAGACAGCGTCCTGCATATTTTGCTGCAGCCTCGCCGCCTGTTCTTTTAGAGTTTTCAGCCTTGATTCACTGTCTCTTAGCTGCCGCTCGTACAAACCTTTAGCCGCTGCATATCCCTGCAGCGCAAGTCTGTCCTGCATGTTTTCAATAACATTCTTTCTCTGCTCTAACTTTGCAAGTTCCTGTTCAATGGGTTTGAGCAGCGCCTCGTAACTCCGCCTGGAAATATCCTGCAACTGAAGTTTATATTCCTCCGTGGCGTTGCGGACTTCGAGAATCTCATTATACATATCCCGCCATGCCTCACTGCCGGATTCGATGTACCCGCTGTTTACGGCAGAATCAAGAGCGTCTTCCAACTGCTGTACTCTCTGGGTATTGTAATTGATGAGGCTGCGGGTTTCGTCATACAGACCGTTATATATTCCGGCCTTGGGCGCCTTGAATGTATTTTTCTCTTTGATCTCAAGTCTGCTGATAGATTTTTCCGTGGTCTCCATCAATCCGCTGAAATATGTATTGATATTGTCAAACTTTTGTCTTGCCAGTTCTGCCAGTTGCGTTTTCAGATCTTCGATGGCGTCGGAACAATCGGAGGCTTTGTCATACCATGTCTCGTATTCTTTGATCCGGTCTGCGAGAGATTCATCGGTAATCGTCTCGATGTCCAGAGAGCCGTTTTGAATCTTATGGACATATTCTTGCGACAAACCTACAGACGCGGCTTTCTGCATGTATTGCTCATAGGCCTGCTGCTGTACGTTGATTGCCTCTTTTGTCTTTTCCATGGCTTTGGAGAGGCTATGATTGCGTGCGGACCATCCGATATAGGTGTTGGAGACTTTATCTTTCAGCTTATCCAAGGCGGAGGATACTCTGTTTACGAGTTTTTCTGTCCAGCTTAGTTCTTCTGAGAACTCTGCGGTTTCTTTTGCGGAGGCGGAAGAGGCATCGTTCAGCGAATTGTTTAGCTCTTCCCGCTCTTTCTCTAACTGCTTTACCTGATCAGCATATCCATGACCGCCTATTCCGCCATTTTCTGCAAATGTTCCCTGGAGATTTTTAAGAACGTCTATCTGTGAGTCAATATTGGAAATCGCATTCAGATAACCTTGAATTTCTGTTTCAAGCTGTGACTGGAATTCCTCAAAGTCAATTTCCGTGACATGATAGCTGGCACGTCTGGTTTCAAAATTACCGGTGTCAATTGTTGTGTCGATTTCTTCTACCTGCGTTGAACCGCCGCCGCCATATGTGCGGAGATTGCCGCCGCGTTTACCCGTTGGCATATTTTTGATGGAATCCGCAACGTCCCAAGCTTTTTTCTGTATATTTCCAAGGGATTCCTGTGCGTTAATACTATTTCTGGAAAGGGAATCCGCCATTGCTCTTGCGGCCTTGCCCATGTTGCTGCTTGTATTCCGGGCTACATTTTTGACGCCCACATTAAATTTATGCATGTTGCCGGCCATGTTTTCGGCGGTTTCGGCAACAATTCGGTCTTCTTCTGAGTTGGCGTCGGCCACAGCCTGTAGCTGTTTATTGAGGGCCTCAAGTTTGTATAGGGCCACTTCCCTTGATATCTGTCCCTCGCCTTCGCCAACCTGTCCTACTATTTTAAGTTGTGCCTCGGCAAAATCTTTCTTGGCAAGAAGTTCCGCTTTGTCGGCCTCGAGTTTTGTAATCTGGGCGTTGATAACGGATTGATCACCGTCAAGAATGTTTTGGACTACATCCTCATTTAAGGTAATTTGACCATTAGCTGACACTTCTGCATTGGTAAGGATCTCCGGATACATCTTCGCCAGTTCTGCGGCTTTTGTCGCTGTTATGGTAAGACCGTCAGCTACTGTTTCCTGTACTTTTGCAAGGCTCTCAAACTGTGTGGTGACGCCCGCTATTACATTTGCGGTATTGTTCCATGTGCTGCCGATAGCGGTGGCATAGGATTCGATACCGGAATCGCCATAGGAACTTAAGCGCTGCAGAGAATCTATGAGCAGTTCGACCTGTTGGCGCTCCGCATCTGTGGTGAGAGAGGCTTTTAGCTGTTCCAGATCCTCAATCAATGTGTCTGGCTGTCTGGAGATGAGATTGCTTAATCCCTCAGACAAGTGCCCGAAACCGTCCGCTGTCAGGTCTATGAAGGGAACAAGATCGGGGAATTGCTGCATCAGGTTCAGGACCGCTGATGCGTCTAATGTCCCCGCATTGAATGAGTCCAGGGCGGAGCGGAGAGTGGAGATAGAAGATTGGATGTCGCCTATCTGGTCTTTGTAGGTGGAGAGGTCAAGGGATGTAAAAGAACTACTTTGTTTCAATAAAGTGTCTGCTTTATCAAGTTCATTTTCCAAAGGGATACTGTAATAGTCCTTGAACTCAGGAACGGTCGATAAATAATTGTTGATCGCATCCGCAATTTCCTTTTCGGTTCCAATAAACTGTTCACTTGCTACTGCAGTATCAATTAATTCCTGTTTAAATGTATTAAAGGTTTCTTTGGTCTTTGGAAGTTCCTGCCCCTGTAAAGCTGTCAACATTGTCTGCTGTGATAAATTTTCATTTAAGTTATCTATCGCTGATCTATAAGAATTAACACCTTCCTTCATCTCACTATATCTTCCATAAAGTGCCTGATATAATGGATTTTGGGATAATTCTTCAACCGTAAATGCTTCCGAATCCCTCAATACCTTTAATGCATCTTCTAATTTCTGAAAATTTTCTAACGCTCCATTTACTGTATTATCTCCAGTCAAGACTAATGCGCCGCCACCAGAGCCATAAGCCCCCCGGTTTACGATTCCGGCCTTTTCCAGTTCTTCAAATGCTTTGACTGCATCTTTTCCTGTCGTACTAATGATATTCCGGTTTCCCCAGAAATTGTCTTTAGAAACACTTAATAGATCTTCTTTTGCCGCATATACGCCGGCAATTAAATCAATTTGTGCTTCCTGCAAAGAGTCAATGCTTGCTTGTTTAATGGCCTTGGACAGTGAACCATACTTTGCAATCAAATCGTCTATGCTTTTGCCCTCTAACCCCAGTTTCTTTAATAACTCAGTCTGGGTACTCACTAAATCTTCTTTGGCGCCTTCATCTGTTTTTACTGCTTCTGACAGGGAAATATACTTACTTGCTAACGCAGATATCTCGTCCCTCATTATATTGGCTGTATCTGCCGCCTCTTTCGCCCGCTCATGCATCTCTTCCAGTTTCTGGTTGTGATTAGAAATCACCGTTGTTGCTACACTTATAATTGTGGTAATACCAGTCAAAATAAAGCCAATGGGATTGCTAAAGAATGCAGCCTTGATAGAAGTACCTACCCCTATAATGGATGTTTTTAAAGAGGTCATCGCATTTTTCAGGGTGAATGTCGTCGTTGCTTCTGTCACATTTGCTGCTGATTGGGCATTGGTGGTAGTAATTAAGCCCATTTTTTCTAGCTTGGCTTTGGCCTCCTCTTTGGTTAGGTCATGTTTCTGGAGTATCGAAATTTTATCGCTTTGCTCAAGATTTTTATTTGATAGCAATAATTTCAAATTCTTCTCTGTCAGATTTTTCGTGGCTTCCCCAATCTCAACTAATGTTTTTTCTCTCAGTATCTTATCTGTTGGTAAATTCTTCACTTGCTGTAATGCGCTGCCAAGATATTCATCTGCCTAACGGTGGCCGCAATTGCTGTACCAAATGAAGTAATTCCTTTACCTATATTTATAGCAAGAACCGCAAGAATACCATGCTTTAATAAATCAGTAGAATTGATCAAATCCAGAATACCGTTTCCGATATCAGCAGTGTACTTTATCAAATTGCCGCTCATAAAAGTGGAGTAAGTCTCTATAAGTTTCTCTTTAAATATTGTGATATGCGCTTCGGCGCTTTCCATGTACTTACCGTACTCTTCAGCCATACTGTTAGCAGCATTTATACTGTCATTTTTAACCTTCTCTAATTCCTCATAGTTAAGCAGTAATGAGTTCCCCGCACTGGCCCTCTGCTTGCCAAACATGACTTCTAGCAAGTCAGCCTGTGAATTGTCACTTAGCGAATCAAATACCTCACCAATTTCAAGCATCATCTGGTATGTACTTTTCAGCGTATCTTCATCTTCAAAGATATTGACCTTATTTCCTGTCAATTCATATATCTGCTGTTGAATTTCAGCAATATCTGTGGAGACACTTTCGACGTCCTCGCCCATTTCCTTTAGGGCATCTATCTGACCTCTCAGACGCATGGAAACTACCTTTAACATATTGGAGCCTTCTTCTGGATTTTGGTAGATTTTATTGGTCGTAGTGATTAAGGCAATTGTTTCATTCAAATCATTGCCTGCATCCTTTAAAACCGCACTTGCATTTAGCAATCCATCGGCAATACCTTCACTGTCTATCGCATATTTGTTCCCGATAGCATTTATCTTATTGCCAACTGCTTCAACTCTTTTTATATAGTCATTTACACCTAAATCATCTATTTCAGTAAATGCCTGAGCGGCTGAAATCAGTGTTGACGTTGCTTTTTCATTACTTATTTCTGTTGTCTTTTCAAATATAGCTGTAATCTCTGCTAACTGTTCTGACATATCAAGATCAAAACCAATTTTGCTCCATGTTTCCATAGAATCAATAAGGCTTTTTGTCGTGACCGCTAAATTCTGTGCCAACTTATTCCATTTGGTCAATAATCCTGAAAATTGGTCGCGGCTGGTAATATCATCCGTTGTTTTATAAAGGTTTGTCATTGCAGTGTCAAGTTGCAGGAAAGTAGATACGGCCTGTTTAACTTGGGTAAATATAGTAGTAATAATACTTGCCGCCGACAGCAGATTCTTACCCCTGTCAAAGAGATTGCGCCATTTGTCATGAAGCGATTGTGAAGCCAGCCCATTGGCCTTGAGCTCGGAAGTGAATGCCGCAATCTGATTCCTGACATATTTTAGCTGTGTTTCATCAGAAATAGAATATGCTGACGTAAGGATATTTTCATATTTCTGTTTTGCCGCTACATTAGTAAACAGTTTGGAAAATCTCTTGCCTAAGTACTCAATGTCAGCAATTGCCTTACTACGTTTTACTTCTATATCAAATCCTATAGGCGCTTTGTTCGCCTTTGCCTGAACCGTTTTCCTTGCAGATTCAACCTCGCCGTCCGCCTTAGATTTTGAAACCTTCAAACTGACTTCTATATCAGAAATTGTATTCTGTAACTCTTTTATTCTTTTTTGCAGCTGAGTTATTGTGTCTTTATCAACAGTAACATTCGCCCCTACCTGAACATACAAATCGTTTAACTGTTTCAGGTCTTTCTTAAGCTGCTGCTTAGAAAGTGCGGTTGTTAGCTTGGACAAAATTTTTACAGAAAAAGAATTATCCAATGTTCTTAAATCACTTTTTAATCGCCTTTTTGTCAGTTGCTTATTTAGAACTGCAATTACATCGAATGTAAAGTCTGTATTTTTCAAATAATACTTCCTCCTCTT
>CANOBT010000157.1 GCA_947564305.1 uncultured Lachnospiraceae bacterium
TTAAACTCATCGGACCGTCCCATTTCTGTTCTCCATAATACACTGTAACAGATACAATCGGATGAAGCCGGTCTTCTTTACGCATTCCGGAAAGGAACTCATCTTTCGTCATTGTATCTCTCTTTTCCTTGTGGGAATGCGTAATCTCCTGATATTCTTTCAGATATCCCAGTCCATCATACAGCAGTGTCCGAAGAGGCATTGCGTAATGAATTCTCTGTTGGTTTTCCACCCCGAATATTGCAAATTCTATACCAAATGCCGATTTCTTCACCACATCCCTTGCACGGACAAGAGACTCCTCATATTCCTGCATCTGCACGATACCTGACATATCCGTATCCATTTCCTCTAAAGCTTCCGGTTTTAAAACTGCTTCCCCATGAAACAGAACCGCATTAAACAAATCTGCAAAACGTTCATTTTTCCGCCAGAAATTCTTCCATCTTACATCTGGTTTCACATTCTCTTTTTTTGTCACTTCATTTCTCCTGCTTTCTCTTTCGCTCTATTTTATTGTACCAAGATTTATCAAAACCTGCAACCGCCATATTTCTTAGTTCTTAATACATCCTTGAAGGGAATCTATTTATTCGTAACCAATACTCGACCTAAAACTGCCAATTAACACCATTGCATTCTGCCAGTTCTCCAAATCTGCATGGTAGTGGTACTCTCATATTGCTCTTCCTCCTTCTGTTTCCACAATTTTAATCCTGCTATCCACATAATGAAAGAATGCTTCCTTATACTCTGCCTCCGTAAGAAGAAGCAGATTCTCCATCTCATTACCAAACAGCTCAATATTGGAAAACTTTTTTACGAGTTTTGAGTTTGAGGTAATCTCTAATGAATATAAATGGACAAACAGTTTCGCCCTTTTTACAAAAACATGGCTGATCTGTCCTAACCTGCCGTCCATTTCCAATTTGAAATAAGCATTTTTCAGCTTTTCTGTATAGAAACTCTCCATACTTGCCAATAAATAATTTTTGTTTTCTTTCTCTACTGCCAGTCTTTCTTCCAAGGCCTCCATATCTTTCAGGCAGCGCTCTAACTTTTCAGCAAATGGATTGATTATCGTATTCATAGTTTTCTCCTTCTCAATATCAAAACCTCAGGGAAACAATTTCTTTTTCTTTTGTAAAACCATTAATCTTATCAATGATCGTCTGCAGATCGTTATTATAAAATGCTTTGCATCTACTCCATTCTGAGCCATCATTATAACTTTCGTGAATATACCATTTTCCCGTTCCCTCTTCTGGCTCTGTATTGCAGATTCTATAAAGACTGTTTCCTATCTTTCTATCCCTGTTATGCGGGCCAAAATTATCCAGAGTAATCATTTTTCTCACCTCATTCGCATTTCATACGACACCTTGCATCAAATAAAAATCAATCTTCTCATTTCACGTATCATTGTAACCACGCCTCTTGTGGCAGATTGTCCAAAAATCGGTCCAGCTGTATGACTGTTTGGCACCATTGATAACGAAATCCGAAGGATTCCTTCTCCGCCTTTTCATAGGTCTCTTCGATTTGTTTTACCATCTGCAGTTGACCTGTATTCTGGTCTTTCAATATATCCATAGCTGCTTTAAGGCAATCGTACCGATGCCGCAGGGCAATAAATGATTGGTATATCCGAAAACATTGTCTTGCTGCTGCGATCAGATTGTCTTTTGTAAGTTGTTTGAGTGCTTTTTTGCTCTCATCCTCCGCAAAGATATCTGAGCAGTCCAGGCCAAAATAATCCTGTTCATAGGTATCATATCCCAGAAGCCCTCCAAGGTCTTCTCCTGCTCCAATCGCTGCAAAGAATAAATCGAAACACTTTGGAACCCATTCCTCTTTTAAATCAGTAAGCATTTGATCGCATTCCGCACACAGATCACCGAACATCATTTTAAATTCATACGCTTCATCCTCGTCCCCATCCAAAGCGTTGAGCAATGTATCATCGTCTGTTTCTTAATACCAGTGGACATTTTCGCATTCTTCCTGGATGTCCCATAATTCCTCATAAATACTCTGTAAATTCAAATCTTTGACGATTGGCTTTTTGTATCGAAGCTGCCTTGCTTTTTGCTGTTTTGTTTCCATGGCATCTATCATGTCGTACCTCCGTTCATGCTTCCTAAAACACATGCAGAAAGCTTGCCACTGGTAACCTTTCTGCATACTATGGTATAAAAAGGCACTGATCATCTTCTAAAGAATCATCAGTGCCCTCCTATCCGTTTATCCGCTGAAATCTTATTTGAATCCCAGTGTCACTCTTCACCTTTATTAAATTCTATTCTGTCTGCCAGATACAATGGAACCGTAAAAACCTTCCCATCCCCGGAAACTCCGCCTTTTGTGTCTCCTTTAAGCAGGTACAGATAATCCAGTTTTCCATCCTCCAGAAGCCTTTTAGCCGTCTTTTCAGCGGCATCTGTACTCTTTACTTCAATCCCATAGTTTTTATAATCTACCAGACTCCTCACAAAGAAATCCAGTTCGCCTTTGGTTTTCTGATACAGCGCAAACCATGGGGCATTGCCGGCAATCTCTCTTCTTTTTTGCATCCGTTCATACAGACACAGATAAACGTAATTTTCCGCTAAAAGCCCTTTAATCTGCCTTGGTTCTTCACCTGTCATTTTCAGGAAATAAGACGCAATCCCCAAATCCAAAAAGTAATATCTGCAGATTTCTTTTATCTGCAGATGGTCGCAGTCCGTACTTTTCGATGCATACCCAATGATATGTGATTCCTGGAGCCAGATGATCGCACGGTTCACCATGATTTTCGTAGTACGTCCGCTTTCTTCCTGATACATAATCCTGCTAAGTTCCGTTGTCAGTTCACGCACTCCTTGTTTCTTACGCAGCATTAGAATCGCAATTGCCTGAAATAGCTTTGAAAAGATTTGCACATCTGTAATATCTGTAAAATAGCGAATAGATTCACTCGTAAAAATGTCCATCACCCGTCCGATCATATCTTCACATTTGGAGATATCCTGATGTTCCACATAGTAGGAAACCACTTCCGGATATCCTCCAATCTTCTGGTATATGTCAAAATATTGTTTTAGCTTCTCATAACTGGAAATTTCTGATCCGCCATAAAGCTCTGTATTCCTGTAAATCTCTTCTTCTCCAAGCGCGGAAACAAATTCTTTAAACGACAGTGTGCCCATCTGTAGCCTGTCCGTATCTCCGGCTGGAAGAAAGAACTCCTTTTGCAAAGTCTTTCCTAAATAACTTCCGGTTACAATCACATAAGATTCAAATTCTCTTGCAAGAGTGCGGATCTGGTTATACACTCTTGCGGATTCCTGAATTTCATCAATGATGATACCCGTATCTTCTCCGTCTGTGAATTTCGGATCATATAGCCGAAACGCTTCTTTCAAAACATGATATTCTGGCCTGGGGGTTCCTGGTGTCCATTTTGCAGCTTCTTCCAGACAATTCAGAAAATCTTTTCCACTTTCTTCTGCCATGCTTATATAATGCCAATGCATGAAATTTTCTTTCGCAAATTTTTTTAGGATATACGTCTTTCCCACCTGTCTTGCGCCTTGAAGTTCCAGTACCTTTCCTGTCCTTTCTACTACTCTTGATAACAAGAACCTGCTCCCCTGGTTCTAAGATCGAATAATAGATTGCCAGCCCCTTAAAACTGCACCACTTCTTTTGTACTTTATTTAGATAAAGTACTCTCCCCGTTTCATCGTACCCCTGAACAGGTGGCTGAATTCTTACATTTTACTTACTTTTCTGGCTCCTGAAATACTCATGACATTCTCCCCCTGCTCCCTTCTGTCCAGAAATTCCTGAATATCCCCGTCAAAGGATGCCACTTCATCAATCACAAACTGCTCCATTTTTTCAAAATTATAGTCAATTTCTTCGGAAGTCATGCTGTCCGCTTCTTCCCTCTCCTGTTCGATAAAATCCATCAGTTCGCTTTCTTCCATGCCCCTTTCGTACTGATACCCGCATTCCGGGCATAGCCGGAGACGTTTCGGTACAGAAGCCTGACACTTCGGACAGGTTTTAAACTTCCGCTTTTCCAATTCCTCTCTGGTAATATAGATGATTTGTCCCAAACAGCTTCCCACCATGACTGCACCTCCTGCTTCCCAGTGCCAACACTGTAATCCCAAACCCAATAATTGAATCATACTAAATCCGTAAAGGATTCCTGCTCTCATTCTTCTTAACACCTCCATCAAAACAATTTACAGATTACTGTCCCACATATATCCGCTTTCCCAACGCAGCCAAAAGTCCTTGAATCCAGAGAAACGCCTTGAATTTCCCTCCTGAAACGTAGGTTCCATAGGATCTCCATGCACATAGGCAATCCCAAATAACGCCTGAAAGATCATAACCACCAGAACAGCAATCGTGACCGGTCCTATGATTCTTCTCACACTTTGTTTTATATCCGTTCCAATCCCTTCCTTCTTTATTTTCTGTGATTTTTTATTCCCGCGAAGCAACGAGCCAAGTGACTGCTTGCAGGCATTTGGCGACTGCCGCGAGGGTCAAGAACCCCGCTGCTTGCAGCGAGGTTTTTGACTTACGCCTGCAGATACCAACACCTACCTCATAGTATTGATAAAGGCTGCAAGCGTAAAATACCTATCCGTAGGTTAAGTAAGAACATTTATTCCATATCATCAAACATTGCATAGTTCTGCATCATCAGCTCTGCTTCTTCCTGATCCATTTCTTCATTCCCTCCACTGCCTACCTGAATCAGTCTGTCTTTTGTTCCTTCCTGCCTGTCTGTTGTGGGTTCTGTTAAAACTTCCGCACTTCTTTCTGCTTCTCTTTTCCTAGATTTATCAATGGCAGGTATTTTTCCATCCTGTAATTCCCAGTACGCCAGTATTGCCTTCACCACATATCTTGCCTTTTTCCTGCCGCAGTTGTTCAAAAACTCACTTACCCGCCGATGATCTTCCTCAGTTTCGTCAAATTTCAGGTTGAAGCGGTATTCATTCTGCTTTTCCATAAAAGACCGCCTCCCCTCTTAATGGATGTTCTTATCATAGAGATACTTCTTTTTATATCCCAGTACATTCACCTTGGAATCATTGATCACATAATACTCTCCCTGATATCTTCCCCAGACTTTTTCAATGATCTTCGATAGCAAAATCGAACCGCCGCCAACAAAAACTGTCACTGCCACTCTTAGGTCAATCCCGCATTCCTTTAGTATTCCCAGGGCATCCGCCATATGTTCCTGGGCAAGCTCGATCACCCGTTCCTCAATCCCTCTGTCATACAGGGAAGTTTCCCCCAGAATGATCGCGTCCATATCATTTTCCTTCAGATCCAGGTCGTATTTCTCACGGATGCCTTTGTTGATACGCTGATACATAGAGATCACCCCTCTGCTAGTAGAGTCCGTATATTCCCAGGAGATCACCCCCCTTCTCCAACAGCATATAATCTAAGGTAAACCCGCCGATATCCAACAGCACAACTTTTTTCTTAAATAAATTCAGCTCCCTTGCAACATATAGATATGCTGCGTATGTCTGCATATGGACAGACACATCTGAGAAAGAAATCCGGTAGGTCATTCCCATATACTCGAAGTTCACGACTTCTCCGCCACGGTAAAAATATTCCCGGAATTTTTTGTACTGCCCACGGTAATACAACGGCGGAAGCCCCACTACCAGGTCTATTTCCACCACTTCACCCTGCAGAAATAATCTGGGCGGTTTTAGTTCCCTCAACTCCTTTGCGACAGCAAACAGGGTCAGGATATAATAACGCTCATCCACCGCTTTATCCGAAAGGTATACATTCCTCTCCGGACTCAGGCGGTAATATCTGCCCTGGTATTTTACCGATTCCTCCCCTTCCCCCGGTATATCTTCCAATACAGATATCCCTGAAGGGAACTCAAAATGCTCTGTCTTGATGGCCTTGTTTCCTGTATCGATTGGCATTACTAACATCTTAAATCTCCTTTCCGGTGCGAAACCTTATACATTTTTCCTATTGCGCATTGTAGGCGCATTAAGGGTTAGCACATACTATAAAATTTTTGCGATTTCCAAGTCAACAGAATTTCTAATCAGATTCATAATTATTTTTAAAATATTCCATGATTTTTTTACTTTCTTCCTCATAGCCCCACAAAATACTGCTGACTGTATCAAATGCCTGTTCACGCCATCGAAAATATGTAGCCCGGTGAATCCGGGTCAGCTTTGGGAAATGCGGCTCCAGCTTGTCCAGGATTTCCTCAATATTTTCCGCACGGTAGGCTGACATATAACTGTAATACAAAACCCAGTAATACCGTTCGCCCTGTGGATGGAATTTCCGCATCAGTTCCACTGCTTCATCGATCAGCTTCAGGAACTTATTAGAGCGGTTGATCGACTCAATCCGCTCCTTCATATCCGCCAGATCCTGGTTGATATCCATACCTGCCTGATAGATACTGTCAAGGAATGTATCTATATCTGTGCCATATTCCTGTTGAACCCTGTGCTTCACCTGATTGACTTTCACCTGCATCCGCCAGTTTACGGAGCGGTATATTTTAAAAAGCTCGATCACATCATGGTATGCTTCATTTTCCTCTCTGGCTAACTGCTGATTTATGATTCCTGATCTTCCCATTTCTTTTCTTCCTCTTTCTCTTTCTGATGACCCGCAAGGTGTTCTTCCCATAAACGCTGGTATTTTTCATCACTTCGTTCTCCCACAGCTACACAGCAATATAAGATAGCCGCGCATAACGACATTACAATTCCAAAAGTCAACATACGATTCCCTTCCTTTTTTTCCAATGCATCCATATTGTGTCAGACGCATACATCCGCCTGAATGATTCGGTTTCCATATTCTGTTGTCAATGTACCAAACTTCACTAAATAGGAAGTCCGGCAGTACTAGGATTCTGTAAAATTAGAAAAAATATTTTTATTTTTGAAAAAGAATAGATATGGATTCTCCCAAAAGAAAAAGGCCGTCACAATCGACAGCCTTTTATCTCTTCAACTATACGTTAGATTTAACAGATGTTTTGCTACATATTTTCTCCTTTTTCCATATACGTGCCAATGTATGCCTGTACCTGAAAAGGCATCGGCCATCCCATGATAACCAATGCCTTCCTACCCTTGTATCCTCTTTTTCTATTCTCCCACGGTATGCTCAGGCAATCATTTCCCAAAATTCTGTCTCTGAAAGAATTTGAATCCCCAAGGCCCGCGCCTTTGCTAATTTGCTTCCGGCTTTTTCTACATAAATAAGATAGTCTGTATTCTTGCTGACCGAGCTTCCAGGCTTTCCTCCAAGCTCCCATATTTTGGTATTAATGCCCTCACGGGTAAAATTTTGAAGCTTGCCAGTAGCAACAATCGTACAGCCCTGAAACGGATTATCCATGTTTGAGGTTTCTCTTTCTGATTCTTTCGCTTCTATTGGCTGAAAGTACAGAAATGTAATACAGTTTTTCCGCCCGGAACTGTTCCTCAGTCATCCATCCCGCCCCCTTTGAACCGGTCTTTGATATAGCAGGCGTGGGAGCAGTATTTCCTTTTGGAATTTCCATAGGCCGTGAACTCCCTGCCGCACCCGGCACAGGTATAGGCATAAACAGCTTTCTTATTCAGCATTTCCGGGTGTTCCTTCCACCATTTTTTCCGGCACTCCGCGCAGCAGAATACCCTCGTCTTCATGCCCTCTGCCTGTACCAGGACTGTGCCGCATTCTTTACACCTCCCAGCCGTATCCTGCACTTTCCCCGCCATGTTCCCGGTCAGGCCGTTCCTCCTGCAGAACGCCACGACAGCGTCCTTCGTCAGTCCGATATCCTTTGCTATGGTCGCATATCCCAAGCCGATGCCCCGGCATCTTATGAGCCGCAGGCTTGTCACTATTCGATATAATTCTGTGTCGTTTTGTCAAACACGAGACATTATTGCGGAACATCCGCAGAAGAGAAAAAAGCGGCCTGGTCTCCCAAGCCGCTGCATACATAGATCATCTTAAATTTTCTTCAAAGCAATAGCCGACTTCCCGCACACACCGGATTGTAAACGGTGCATCCGGTTCTGCCTCATACAATTTTTCCCGCAGGTTGCGGATGTGGCAGCCTATGGCATTGCTTTCATCCCCATAGGCATCCTCGCCCCATACTTTCCGGTATATCTGGTCATATGTAAGGACACGCCCCTTGTTTGCCACAAGCAGGCTGAGAAGGTCATACTCCTTTGTTGTGAGGTTGATTTCCCTGCGGTCACGGTATATCTTCCGGCGGCCTGGATAAATTTCCAAACCAGGAAGTGACAACATCGGCTCATCCTTAATCCGTAAGTATTCAAAATCCGGATATCTGTTGACAACTTCCATGATTTCGTCAAAGATACCGGAATCTTGATCTTTCATCTCAAGTATCACTATACGCACGATACCATCACCACCTTTCAATTCATATTCACGCACAAAATCTCTTTCACATAAAGGACTAAAAACAATGTAAATAAATGATAGGCGAATCATACATTGTCGCCTTAAGAGAAAGCGTTATACTTTCAGAATGCCCGTTACAATTTCATAATTTTCAGGCTGATGGGGAAAGGTACAATTTGTACAAACTTTTATCTTTCTCCCATCCTTTTCTATATATGCAGGATTCCCCGGACAATTCTCCTTTAAATATAAAGGACAATAACAAAATAAACAGTTAAAATCACCCAATTCCTTATGACAGGGAAAATATTTACAGTCCCTGTTTTCAAAAAATCGGTATGAATTTTTCATACTCACTTTTACACACTTCCTTCCTATATCATTGATTTCTTATATTTCCTCGCTTTATCAACAAATGCCCTTGCAAACACAGGATTTGACGGATAATATAAATGCGGAAATCCCATCCACTGCATTTTATTATCTATAATACAGGCATATTCTTTTCCACTTATTGGCTTAACTGCTATTACGTCCGCCCCATTATATGTGCTATCATAATAATGAAATTCATGTCCTTTTATACCCTTACCATTTAGCAGAAAATGATTTTGCATTTCCCGAAGTTCTATGTAACCGAAACGAACCAATTTTCCGGTATAAAAGCAAGTTGCAGGAATAACCCCAGCCATATCATAGCAAAGTCCTTCTTTGTCTTTTAAAAAAGAATGTAAATACATAAAACCGCCGCACTCTGCCACGATTGGCATTTCATTTTCCACCGCATTTTTGACCGTCTCTCGCATTTTCGTATTTGCACTAAGCTCCTTTGCATATAGCTCCGGATACCCGCCACCAATCAATAAGGCATGACAGCCTTCTGGCAGTTTTTCGTCATGTAACGGAGAAAAATATGTTATCTTTGCACCATACTCTTCTAACAAATGAATATTATCCGCATAATAAAAACAAAAGGCTTCATCCTTTGCCACTGCAATCGTGGGACTGCTATCCTGGACAACAACTCCTTCCATTAAGTCACCGGCTACTTTCACATGGCCTATATCCCCGTGTTCTTCGATTACCGTTTCTTTCACCACTGTTTCATCAAGTTCCAGTTCTTCCGCGCTTTCCGCTATTTCTTTTATACACTCTATGGAAACGGTTTTTGAAAATAATTCCGAAGCTGCATATAGTTTGTCTTTTATATGATTTACTTCATCCGGCAGAAAAAGTCCCAAGTGCCTGCTCTCAAAATACAATTCCTCCTTTTCCGGCAAAAATCCGATTAATTTTTTTTGCAGTTCGTCCTCTATCAATGGTTTTAATGTTTCATAGTATCCTCTTGACATCCTGTTCAGTATGATACCTTGTACCAGATTTTTCTTATCATAATTAAGAAATCCTGCTATCAATGGTATAATGGAACGTCCCATACACTTGACATCAACAACCAGCACAATCGGTGTCTTTGTAACTTCTGCAAGATGATAAGAAGAACCTTCTTTCCTGACTCCGCCTAACCCGTCATATAGTCCCATAACGCCCTCAAAAACTGCAAAATCCACTTTTTTCGCACTATTTTGAAAAAGTTCTCTTGTCTTTTCTTCATCTGTAAAAAACGTATCCAGATTTTTTGCCGGAACATCTATTATCTTTTCATGAAACATCGGATCAATATAATCCGGTCCGCATTTATAAGAAGCCACTTTCAAGCCGCAATCCTTTAATACCTGAAGCAAGGCACAGGTGACTACTGTTTTTCCGCTTCCACTTTTAGGGGCGGCAATCATAACTCTTTTTATTTTCATGCAAATATCACGCCTTTCTTTCAGGCTCTTTGCCGCAGAAATCAAATGCACAAATCCAAACCGGATTCTCAGACTGCATCAAATGATAATTTCCTGCTTTTTTTGCCCTGCTTACCTGTAATTGCACAATCTCTTCTTCTTTTATCATATCATCCATTGATAAAATCTCTCTCATTTCACAAATTGTCTCCATACTGACAGCATTTACCACAACCCTCATGTCGGGATTCATCTGTCGGAGTGACACCAGTATTTCCTTTAATCTGCCGCCACTTCCTCCTATAAATGCGTGTGTCGCCATTGGAAGTTCAGTTAATCCCTCTGGTGCTCTCGACTCTACCACTGTTACATTTTGCAGTTCAAATTTCTTTTTATTCTTTTCAATTAATAAAACTGCTTCATGCTTCTGCTCCACCGCATACACCTGTATATCGTCAGAAATGCCCGCTATTTCTATTGCAATAGAACCCGTGCCACTGCCAATGTCATAAACTACCGCCTTTTCTTTTAATCGCAGCTTACAGATACTAACCTCTCGAATCTCTTCTTTTGTCATAGGAACCCTGTCCCTGATAAACTGTCCATCTGCAATACCATGTGCCAATCTTCTTTGTATAGCATAAGGATTTTTGACAAAACATGTATATAAACCTTCCTCCTTCAATTCCATACATTCTAATGGCGTATGCCTCTCTATACGCTGTTCCTCATAGGATAACTGATACCCTGTTATTATTTCGCATTTTTGCATCCCCACATCTGTCAACAGTTCTCCCAACTGATTTATATCTTTCACACCAGATGTAATTAGAAATGTTTTTGGACTGCTTTTAATCCGGCGTACAAGGTTGCATATTTTTTTCCCATGTATACTGTAAACAGCTGCATCCTGATAGCTTTCTCCAATGCAAGAAGCCAAATAAGCTACGGAAGAAATACCCGGAAGACTACATAAAGATGCCTTCAAGCGTCCTTCTGTGATTTCTTTTTCCAACGCCGCATATAGATTCTGACATCCGCTATAAAATCCGCTATCTCCTGAAAAAAGAATTACTACTTTTATACTTTTCATAGATAAACTTTCACTCTGTATATCATGCAGATAAGGAATAATCTGTTTTGCATGATAAAAAGGATGCTTTTCTGCTTTCGAGCAGACAGTCTTAAGCATTCTGTCCGCCCCTAATAAAATATCTGCTTCGCTGATTGCCCTCTCTACCTCTCTCGTCAAGCAGTCTGCATGTCCCATACCAATGCCTGCCAGAATAATTTCAATATTCTTGTCCTGCTTTTTTGACATACAGGTATGCCCGCAGGGTATTTCCATATTTCCTTTCATCTGATTCTTTGCTTGGAATTTTTCTCCTCCCATATCTTCGATTTTTTTGCATATTTCAGAGAAAGAATATCCTGCGCTCTCTTCGGGACAGCTTATTACAAATAACTTCGTTCCAGTTTTTTTCGCGGCGTTTATTTTTTCCTGATAACCACCGGGTACACCGCTTTCCTTTGTTACCAGATAAGCTATTTCATATTGGCAAATAATAGCTTCATTCATCTCTGTAGTAAAAGGTCCCTGCATTGCAATAACCTGTTTCCCTTGAATGCCTTGCTCTATGCAAATTGAAAGACTTTCCACGCTTGGAAGTACCCTTACATACAATCTATGCTTTATCTCTTCAGAAACACAATACTTGTACAATTCCTTGCTTCCGGTAGTCAGGAGAATGTTTCCCTCCGTATCTTCCAACGCTTTCACACAAGCTTCATTTGTTTCAAAATAAGTAATGCCGTTTTCTCTTTCCGCAATGCCGTCTCTTTTCAACCTAAAATAAAGAATTGATATTCCAATCTGCCCCATTTCTTTCAATGCTACCTGTATATTATAAGTAATCTCCTTGGCAAAAGGATGTGTTGCATCTACCACAACATCAAATTTTCCATTGCTCAGGAATTTTTCTATCTGTTCCTGATCCATTCTTCCCTGATGTACTTTTACAAGGGGATGCTGTCTTAAAACAATTTCGCCATACTCCGTTGCCACACAGATCGTATGATTTATTTCAGCCTCTGCAAGATATTCCGATAATTTTCTTCCTTCAGTTG
>CANOBT010000158.1 GCA_947564305.1 uncultured Lachnospiraceae bacterium
AAACAATTAGCCAAAAAGTCGGACGCTACAAGCGGTTTTCCGGCTTTTTTATTTTTCCGCTTGCAATCCCGCCAAAACAGAGGTAAGCTACGACACCACTAGGAGGGAAGCTTATGGCATTTGGGATAGGGACAAATTCCAATAATGGGGATGCGGGAATCGTCCGGGGGATACAGAAAGAAATCGCGTGCGAATGCTGGTGCAGCGGCAAGGGGGATGTCATCCCATTGATGATAAAGCTCATGGATGAGGACGGAGAGATGCAGGTCATCCGGGATATCATGGTACATTCCAAAAAGAAAAAGAGGTATGCCGGGATACCGTCCACGGAATACGACTGCACCCTGGCCGCCAACGGGAGGAATATCCGAGCGTGGCTTATCTTCTACCAGACGGAAGGACGGTGGGTGCTGAATTTCAGGTGAACCGGCACTGGACCGCTTATCCCAGATGGACATACATATCGGGAAAAGCAAAATACTTGGGAAAACTATATCTCCTGCATGCGCTGTATTGCCTTATCCCCTTGGAAAGCCCACAGCGGCAGCCCTGCCCGCCGCTGGCATAAAGCTGAAGAAGACCTGTTTGCAGGGTGGCTGCACTATTTTATGGCCTCCGCCACATACATGGAAACCCTTGCCTGGATCACATCTGCTGTTTCCTCCAGGCTCTTGACCCCGCTGAAATAATTCCCAGCCTCGTCCAGAAAAATCTGGTAGATCCTTTGGTCCGTCTGGCTACAGGCACAGGCGCCCTCCACTAAGCCAAGCAGCTGATCCGCCTGCTCCCGGGTAATGCTGTAAATATCCAGCGGCTCCTCCCCCTCTATGATTACCTGGTGTTTCGCCACCGGATGCCTCACGCCGTTTTCATCCGTCCCATATTCGGTCTCCATGGCATCCGCAAGCTGCTCCTCCAGGACACTCCGACGGACCGGGAAACCGGAAGGCAGTTCCCGTTGGGCCGGCACGTCCAGGCACTGGCGGATAAATTCCCATGCGGCATCCTTGTTTTTACTGTTCCCACTGAGCGCCAGCACAGGCCCGCAGGATTCTATCATGGTCCCGCTGCCGCTCTCCACCGGGAAACCGATAAAGGTAACCTCCTCCCCGTTAAAGATCATTTCCTCTTCACAAATGTCATAGACGGTCCCTACCTTCACAGGCATCAGTAAGGCTTTGTCTTCCAAAAAGGCATCCTGCACGGAAAAATCCTCCCCAATCTCCAGGTGGCCGGAAAAGCTGTTGCAAAATTCCAGCACTTTACGGAATTCTTCCCCGTCAAAGGTGCATTTCCCGGCTTCCCAGTCAATATAATACTCCATGCTGCCTGTAAGGATAGTCCCGAAGACATCTGCCTTGAAAGCTCCCGGATACAGGAGCCGCCCCTTCCCCTGCCCCCGGTAACATTCCATCATTTCCCCGATGGTCCAGCTGCTCCTGTTCCCCAGGTTCTCCGTCCTCCCCACAAAGCTTTTCAGCATAAAACCCAGTGGTATGGCATACAGCCCCTCCTCATAGGAAAACGCTGACAGGATATTTTCGTAACAAGCCGTCCTGCCCTCTTCCCCCAGGCAGGCAGACAAATCCTCTGTATATTTCCCTACGATATCGCTGGTGGTATACCCGTCCCCGAAATCAATCAGATCCGGCCCGTTTCCCGAAACGATTTCCCTCTGCAGCCGGAGCACGCCGTCCTCCTCCGGCTTTTCCGATCTTACATACTGCTCTATTTCAATTCTGTAGCCTTCCTGTAACTGATTATACAGGTCAACCTGTTTCTGAAGATAGGGATCCTGGCCAAATACCGCCAGCACCAAAACAACCGACCCCTGTTCCCCCTGCCCGGTTCCGCTCCTGCCGCAGGAGGACAGCCCTACCGCCAATATCAAAAATATACATAGGATTTTCTTCATCTTTTGCCCACCCGTTATTCCATTGGAAAATTTTCCAACTATTGGTTACCTGCCAGCCGGAATATAGTACAAAACAGTGCCTCCTTCCATCTGGCTCAGGATACATACCCTCCCGTCCGCCAGGATGCCATACCCTCCGATTTTTTCCCCTGCCACGGGCATCTGCGCACCCGCTATCCTGGTTTCCACACTGCCGTCAGAATCCCGGACTGCAAAAACGCCGCTGTCTTTATTCAGCAGCAGCAATTCCGTATCCGTCCCACCATAGATCCCTGCGTAAATGGCCTTCGCTTCGGGCAGTTGGTCGCTGCACAGTCGTAATTCCCCCTCTTCCAGTTTTTCCAGGATCACAGTTCCACCCTCCTGTCCGCTGGTACAGTATACGCTTCCCGATTTCCCGGTTCCGATTCCTTCTATCCAGCCGCTACATTGAATGGTTCCGCCCTGTGTGCCGTCCGGCAGAATCTGAATCAGCTGTGTCCCCTTCTCAAAATAGTAATTCCCTGCTTCATCCACTGCAAAACAGTATGGTCGGGGCTGTTCCTCTGAAAAAATGCCGGATACATCTATTTCTTTTTCCTCTTTCCCGTCGCCGCCCACGATTGTAATACAGCTTCTCTCAAAGGTAATCTGGTCGAATTCATGCCCGTCTCTCGTTACCTTCTGTACACTCATCCATAAAATATGACAGCGCCCCTGTCCGTCCACCGCCATATTAAAAGCGCGCATATCCACACCCGGCCTCACATCCACTTCCCGGAACACATCCTCTTCCTTCCCCATATATCCCAGGAAAAAGTCCCCCTCCTCTTTCACACCGTAAAGCCAGAGCCGCTCACCGCCTACGGCGAACAGGGACTTTTTAAAAGGCTCCCCTGCATAGGAAACGGTTACCTCCCGGTCAGAAACATCCGCCTTTGCTGCAGGCGCTGTTTTCCCTTCCGGCATTTCCTGCGTTTCCTCCTTTTCTTCAACGGAAGTTTCCAGTCTGCTGTCTTCCCCACTGTTCTCTGAGTTAGCCGCTGTTCTACTTTCTTCTTCAGGGGAAGAAACTGCACATCCAGACAAAAGGGACAGCGCCACAAGAGCCATCCATAACTTCTCCATGAACCTTTTTTTCATCCTGTTATCCTCCCAAAAAGGGCGGTTGTTCAGGACAACCGCCCACAGGTACTATTGATACATTCGCGTATAATGGTGGTCAACATAACCATATGTCCCGGTTTTTAGTCTTCCCATATAATTATATTCCGGGTCTGATCCAAATTCGTATGGATAATATATAATTTTTTCCCCGTCATACATAAGCTCCAAAATTGTACCGCCGGTCCATCCCTCTTTTCTCAAACGGACACCATCACCATTAATGTATCTGGTTTCGGTTTCTTCATTTACAGCTTTTGCAGCGGCTTCAGCCTGCAGCCCCGATATGGGTGCAACCAGGACGAACGCCAAAGCAAAACTGGCAAACAAATATGCTGCTCTTTTTTTCATGCCATATTCCCCTCTCATTTTATACTACAGGCCTGTTATAGCTATAATATCATCTTCCCGTAAACAATTCAAGGGACAATGTGCTTTAAATCCAAGTAATAAGGTTTGAACATTGTTATTATACTTTCTCTCTTCCAACTGACACCATTCTCCGCAATCTGCTCCACCAGCTCCCTGTCTGAGTCCCGGAACTTCGTCTGGATGATGAACTCCCCCAGCGTTATGCGCAGAAGTATTTCCATATTCCTCGTTGGCATATTTGACTCAAAACTTGTCTCCCGGAATGCTGTCGGCCATCTTCACCCATCGGTTATCCAAGTTCATATGCAGCCCCATAGGCTGGTTAAAGTCAAGGAAAGCCCCTTCACTTTCCTACTATCAAAAGCATACCAGAAGCGACCACTGCCAATGAGACGGACAATGCACACTGCCCATATCCCAACACCTGAGCAACTAAATACAGCGCGATTGTGATTACCATTGCCTGATGCAGCTTCTTTTTTAAATATGCTGATTCTTCACTGCTCACTCATTTCAATTCCAGGGTGCTTTCCCGGAAGGACTCTTTCCACACCTGTAGATAATTTACATCCGCTCTGCCACATACAATGATGCCCTCCGCTGTATCACGTCAACAGCTTCCTCCAATGTCTTATCCCCGGCAAAATAACTCTGCGCTTCTTCCTGCAGGGCATAGTACAGGGTGTAGTCAATGGCATCGTTTAAGCTTGCTGTATCTATCAACCGCAGAAGCTGCTCCTTTTCTTCCATATAATAGATTTCAATGGATTCTTCTCCCTCAAAGAGAATTTCCGATTTTACTACGGGTGTTTCATTTCCGTCCGCATCAACAGCATAATCCATGTTTCCTGCCTCTTCCAGCATATGCTCCAGCACATCCCTCCGCAACGGCAGGCAGCGGTTCAGTTTTTCAGCCTGATAGCCCGGCGCCAGGAACTGTGCAATGAATTCCCATGACATATCTTTATATTCGGAAGCGGCGCCGATTGCCAGAACCAGAGAGGAAGGCTGTATCACCGTCCCATATCCTCCGCCAACCGGAAAGCCCACATAAGCAATCTCGTCTGTGGCCAGAATCCTGCCTGCACGGCAGATATCATAAATCCCGCTGACAGAAATCGGATAAAGAAGAGTTTTTCCCTCTGCAAACAGCGTCTTCGGGCTATAATCCTCCGTAATCCGCAGCATGTCCGGAAATGTATTGGAAAATTCCAGAATATCCCGGAATTCCCCGCTGTCAAAACTGCACCTTCCCTTCTCCCAGTCAATAAAGTATTCCATATTGTGGCTGAAAATCCTCCAGAACACATCCTCTTTTGTCTCGCCGGGATATAGGATAATGTCTTCTTCCCGCTCCGTGTAAACCTGTATCATTTCCTGAATGCTCCATCTCTCCCGATTACCCACCATGTCCTGCCTCCCGGCAAATGTACTCAGTGAAAAACCTACGGGAATGGCATACAGCCCTCCGTCCATGAAAAACGATTCCAGGATATTGGAAAAATAAACTGATTGCCAGTCTTCCGGCAGATAATCCAGCAGGTTTTCTGTATAATGCCCCAGGCAATAGTTTGATGCATAATGAGAGCCATAGTTGACAAGGTCAGGTCCGCTGCCTGCAGCAATCTCCCTTTGCAGCTTCTCAATCCGGTCGTCCCTGTCAGCGTCATCCTGCCCGTATATCTGTATCTCTATCCGGTATCCCTCATGGGTCTCATTGAAAAGCTTCACCTGCTCTGTCAGTTCACGGCTCTCTTCAAAGGAAACAAGCGTCAATGAAACGGTTTCCCCCGAAGCGCTTTCCTCTCCTGAACTGCAGGAGCAAAGCATAAGAACCGTTCCCAATAATAACAGCAGCTTTTTCATTTTTCCCTTTCTACAGGCAGGCACTCAATTGTATGCACTCCATCCCCATATCCTGTAATGCACAGCCTGCCGTCATTTAAAAAGCCAAATCCCTCTACATCCTGCCCTTTATACGGCATTTCGTCAACCGGAATTACCTGCTCCAGGTTCCCGTCTTCATATGTCCAGGCGCCATATGCTCCATTTCCCAGCAGCAGCTCACACCGGACACCAGGGTACAGACAGTTAATGATGATCGGCATTCCCTGAAATTCTCCATTCGGGCAGGATTCTGTTTCCCCGTTTTCCGTCAGCATTACCAGATATTGGCCGTTCTGGCCATATGCCATGCCGTATACCTGGCCGCTCCTTCCCGTTCCCAGTCCCACGAGCCGCACGTCAATGGCGAAGTGTTCTTTCCGGCCGCCGTTACTGTCCAGCACCAGGATGCTGCCTCCTTCATTATGCATATAAAAAATATAATAGCTTCCGTCAGCCCCTATCGTCATACATAAGTCGAAGATGTCAGCCTCATCTTTCACATCCGAAACGTCGATTCTGCTTATCGTCTGCCCGGATTTGTCCAATGCGAGAATTTCAGTCCATTCCGAATTGCCCTGTTTTGACAGCAGCATATGCAGGTTTCCGGAATTGTCTGCACAGGCAGCCCGCACGCTTATCTCCGGTTCCAGCTCTTCTTCAAAATCCCGGACAGTGCCGTCTTCTGCTCCGACCTGGAACAGTATCGTTTTTTCCTCTTTCTTCCGCCTGCCGAAACCATAGACGCAGTCGCCTCCCATTGCCAGATTCAATTCAAAAAAAGACCCTACATCAAACGCCGCCGTTGTTCTTTCTCTGGAAAGCACCGCTTCCTGCTCTGGCTGGCGGTCTTTGGGCAGTCCTGCATCGTCTGGCCGCCGTTCCGCAGATTGTTCCCTATTTTCCCTCTGCATTTCTACCTGACCGGAATTCTCCGGGAATTCTGCTTCAGAGCCCTCTGAATTAACAGACAGGATTGGTGCTCCCTGCCTGCCGCAGCCTACAAAGCACAGAAGTACAGCTGTCGCAAAAAAATATTTCCATAGCTGTGATAAATATTTTCTCTGCATTCCGATTTCTCCTGCAAAAATACTCTTATTTTAAAAGCTAACATATCTTTCAATTCGTGTCCAGCACCACTCTGCCTTTACAGATTTCACCTGTGAATTTTTGTAAATCTTCAGAAATTTTACCGCTTTATTAACAATAAAACAGACAACCGAATAATATAACCAGTACTATTACAGTTGTCTGCATTTTAGAGCAAAGATTTTTGTATCCCAAACAAATTTTATTAGCTCTTCAACATGATTTGTGCTTAATCCTCAGAAATAATTACGCCTGAATCCACAAGCACCAATCCGCGATTCACATAACCATAGACACCATCTGATCGCCTTGCATAATAAAACGTCATGGTTGATTCGTCCTCATTGATTTCAATTTCTTCATATCGGTACATTAAACCGTAAATGGTGCTTTCTGTATTAGGTTCCGCGCGCAGCCTTGCACCATCAACAACTACTATCGCTTTTTTCCATGATGAAGAAACTGTATTGATACCAGAATCCAAATGATTGTCTGCATATCCCGTCTCAGCAGCAGACACTGGCATAGATGCAAATAAATAACCGCTCATAAAGATAGTTAACATTAATGTAAAGTACCTAACTCGCTTGCTCATATCATTTCCTTTCATATTTTCAATTATCTAACAGCCATTGGCTAGCAAAATAAGTTATGTTATCAGTGTACGCCACCAAATTAGAAATACCGGGTCCCTCTATTTTGTGGTATTTATAGGTCACCGTAATGCTCGTGCTGTCATCTGATACTTTATATGTGGGTGTCGCATACAGATCATAAACAGGATATTGACCAGCAAAATGCGTTTCGCCCACTTCAACCACACTATTATAATAAACTGTATTATTTATAGTTACAACCTTACTTTTCAAATAAAAATAATTCAGCGATGATGACACATATTCATGCTTCTGCTCGTAATCCTCAGCTCGCTCTCGTTGTCCCCCTGTTACTGTGGCTTCCGATTGTACTGGATTATTCATACTGCGCACATAAATTTCATTAATATAATCACGAAATACATCGGCGCCCATGTTTGTGTAGAAATCAACCAACTCCTGAACAGTCAAATTGGTTTTGGCCAGTTCCTCTTCATCGGAAACCATAATATAACTGGTTCCCTTTTCTTCATTGAACTCAGCCAAAATTTCTTTATATGGCCGCAAGGGGTCCACCTGTTCTGCAGCTGTCGATATGATTGACGAAAAACTAGTCAGCAACAACAGCAATGCAAGAAATTTTGATACTTTCTTACTTCGTTTGATTTTCATTCTCATTCCATAATATTCTTGTTTTGGGATACTTATGCGTTCCGTAAATCGGCTCTTTCTGAACCTCCTTACTTCTTCTGACATTTCAAGCTATTGTGAAAAAAATGATTTCAGCCTTAAGTTTTCTACGTGTGTATAGGTGTAGATACCGTTCAGCTTTTGGGCCTTCACTTTTTCCAGTTCCTGGATCATCTAGTTTGCATTCCATCCGATAAACGGCTTGCCTTATATGTTATCCTCAATTTACCGCCCAACGCTGTAAGTAATAACACATCAGTATATTTGTTTATGCTTCCAAAGTTTTATTCTTCCTATTAGTAAAGATATTCCAACAATGAAAAAGACTATTGTTATCACAGTAACTAATTCTTTCCAATTGAAAATTACTGCTGCCGCATACAATGAGCCTTCTAGCAATAATATCATCCTTGTCCGCCTTCGGTAAACCAGATATTCCACCTGCTCCAAATGTTTATTGGCATTTTCAACAGGTGCCAGAAAGAATATTATTGCGAAGCAACATACAGCAACCAATATGTAGCTTATATCTAACCATTCAATCTGCACAAAACAGATAACCGTGCCTGAACTTGTCCCTCATAGGAAAGAACCCAACCAATAAAAGCAAAAGCCACCTCCTTTTCCTCCTCTGTAACCGTCCTGCGAACTACCAGCGGACTACAGCCGCTTACCATAAAATGAACAGCCCCATCCTTTGCCGGATATCCAATATAATTAGCGCCCTCCCCATAACAGATGCGATATGCGGCAAGTTCCTCCGGCTTCTTAATACGCAGTTCATTGCAGAGTACCTTCCCTTCCAACACGGAACTGCCGGGACTTACCCCTTCCTCACGGACACAGTACTTTTTTGCCAGTTCCAAAGCCCTGCGGAATTCGCTGCTGTCAAAATTCGTTGTCCCCTCTTCCACATCCAAAAGATAAGTATCCTCAATCCCATGACCAAGAAAGTTCATGATAAAATAGCTTCCGTAATCTCCACCGCCATAAAGGTCAAAAATTGCTTCCAGATCCGGCCTGTCTTCAATACACTGTAAAAATGTATCATAATCCCAATCCTTAAGGTCAGGGTTCCCGGTGATAAGCGTACGCAAGCTAAAATCTGTCACGATTCCATACAAAGTCCCATTAATCTTCCCCATCTCCATGGCAGAAAGCTGTAGTTTATCCGCAACACCAAGCTGCTCCAAAACCATATCCAAAGGTTCCCACAGCTTTTCCTGTTCCTCAAAGCCCGTCAAAGAAGTATCAATTAATACCGGACCTTTTCCGGCTATCAGCTCCGTTAACAGTGCAGCCTCATCGTAGCCATTCTTTAATTCAATATGCCAACGTGGATATTGTTTGTTAAATTCTACCACCATCGGCTGGTAAACTGACATGCTATAAGGAGAAACTGCCAGTGTAATCTCACAAATTTCCACCTCTTCTGTGGTGGGCTTCAGGCAAAGATAATTATAATTCTCAGAATCCTTATAAATAAGAGCAACTAGACCTTCTTCATCTGCCTGCATCGCAGATATCCCTTGTACCGTAATACCATGATTATCCCAGCAGTAAAGAAGCTCCGGGTTCTTCCCAGACAGTCCGCTGCGGTACACTCCTTGCTGGTCCGCATACAGCAAAGTGTTTTCGTCCAGGAGCGTGAAACAATAAATCTCCTTTTCCATAGCAGCCAATACCACCGGCCTGCCAGCTTCTGCATCCATATACTGCAAGGCTGTCTGTACGCTTTGCCCCTCATCGTCCCACTTTGTTACTCCAAAGGCAACGCGACCATCATATAGAGGAAACAATCCTTCAATCATGCCATCTTCCACAATATATTCAGCCAGAGCCTCCCCCGCCGGTGAAACAAGCTGATACTGCCATTCCTCATCCATCTGCCGCACCAAATGAACCCTTCCAGAATAATCCACCGCGAAGTCTGAAAAACTCACAATCACCTCTACCTCGGAAGAGCCGGTTTTTCTCAGGAAATCCAGCGGAAACTCTCTCAATACCTCGTGATTTTCATCTCTCTCCGTAAGAAAATACCGACAATCTTCCCCATTCTCCTGCACTTCATAATCAAAAGTTACATAGTGATCCGTGCTAGCTACCGGCCCTATACCCCACAGCTGATTCTCCCATCCAAAGCTTTCTGAATCCGTCTCCCCTTCGGCAGTCACAAAAGAAAGTTCGTCCCAGCATTCATCCACATTATCGAAGAGATGTTTTTTAAAATAAAAAGCCCTGGAAGCCCCCAGAAAAATCCGTCTTCCTCCCCCTTCCAGGGCATTCATTGGCTTTTCCACCAACAGAGGCATATGCACTACTGCAGAATAAACATCCAGAGAATTGTCCTGGTCCCCAGGATACGAAACTGCAGTGCCATCCACCAAACCCTTCGGATCCCCAGCTTCTTCCTGGCCATTCATTTTGTTGGTACCCTGTATTTCCTCCAAATTCGGGGTGCCTGACATTTCTTTTTCATCTTTGCCGCAACCGCAAAAAAATATAGCTAATATAACTGTTAAAAGAATATAGCTAATTAGTTTTTTCATGAAATCTCCTTATAACTTTTATTCTGTTATGATCTATACTATACCAAGTTAAATCTTGATGGGAATACCTACTATCGTTCAGCTTAGTATCACAATACCTACTTTTCAAACTGCAATATCTATAATGACAATTTAATCAATAATCATATTTAAAATTGACTTAAGTTGATTATCATCCTATAAGTACGCATACGTTCTCCGATCCTCTGTATATCCTCCGCTCTCCTACACATGAATTTCTAAATGATGCACTTAATCTGGAGAATTACTATATCTTGTTCCCTTAATTGTATTTCATGCCTTAAGCATTGATGAGATATACTGCACATCAATGAAGCTTGCAGTAGCCTTAACTTCCTGAGATTTTATCCCTCAAGCATGAAAATGCCGGATTTTACAAGAAATCGGTCGATTTGAGGAGCAAATATTGAGGATTAATTAACCCTCGCTCGTTTATCCCTCATAAGTCTACCAATCCATTGATTTTCAAGTTTTTTTGCATTGAGGGTTAAATGCGAGCAGGAAGTTAATAAGTAAATAACAACTCAAAACAGCCACCCATATATGCTCACCTTAGACAAATAAGTAAATTCTGGCAGTTTTGAGTATAACAGAACCTCACTTGTTCCGATAATCACTTAGCTTTCGTTTCAACTCTGTTGCTCCCTGCCCTCCCCTTACACCTGATGTTACCGCTTTGGCTCCAAGGACTCAGTACAGGCGGTGAGTTAGTTCGCAAGTCGCCACAGCATATCAAGTGAACCTCATTTCAGACAAATATTTCACAGATACAACAAACTATAGAGTCTTTAACAAAATGAAAATACTTGAAGTCACTGACAATATCCCTTACACATAGCAACTCTTTATTTCAGTATGACAGCAAACCATTCTTACATTGCAAAAATGTACTCCATAAATGAAACAGGAACTTATGATCGAAATTGTTGCACAATAGGTCAAAAGCCCTATTGTGCAACAAAATACTTTGTCACAGGAACCACAGATTATTGTGTCTTGGTTGGAAAATATTGCAATCTTTTGAACCATAGTTCCCTTCTAACTATTTGATCCGTCAATACCCCAGTGTTTCATCTGCTTTTGAAACACATTTTTCCGTTTTCGCCGCACCCCTAAGTTGGATTCTTTTTAGTTATGGTCAATACTATGATTAGTTGAAATCAGATGTTCATGCCGAGTTCCATCTTGCTTAGTTCCACAATGCTTACACACATAATTGCAATACCTAGAAAAAGTAGTTACCTGGCAATCATATTTATAAATAGGATTGCGTTGGGCATCGTACCCATATACATACTTATGCGGTCCCAAATGCCTTAAGATCCCCTCATTTTCCTGCATATGAGCCTCAAAATGATGAACTCCATCCGGTGCACGATCACATATAGCCGCAAACGCGGACGACGAATTGCCTATAAAAATTGATAAAGCAAAGCAAATTGCAAATATTGTTTTGGTCACGGATTTCTTCTTTGTTGATGCTTTCATCGATAATTCCTCCTCACCTTTTCCTTCACTTCAAAACACAAAGCAAATACAGCCGATAGCTAATTATGCTTTTAATGGATTCTTTTTGGATCCACCCCATCCCTTAAGAGCATACCTGCCAAGATTTTTTTAATCTTCAAAACTTCCGCAATGCCTTGACCTGCTTTGGTTCCTTGGGTTGATAGCCCCAACAGGGACATGCAGTATTCGATTCTACGCTTGCCGATTTTTTGGCAATCTTAGCAATTGCCTGTTCAATACTTTTTTTGGCACATTCCTTTATTTTCATTGACTTTACCCTCGTATAATAAGTTTATAGCCAGTCAAAACAGGCTATAGACTTATTCTTTTTTGTGATATAGATGAAGGATAATTCAGAGGAGGCTCCTCCCTATCCCGTCCCATCTATACAGCCAACAGTTACTTTGATAATCCTTTCTTATTGATATAGGTGAAGGCAGTCTAGAGGGTTCCCCTCCCACCCTTTCATCACCTGTACAACCTATTTCCATAATCGTTTATCCTGTGGTATGATATCAGTCAG
>CANOBT010000159.1 GCA_947564305.1 uncultured Lachnospiraceae bacterium
GTTTTTACTAATAGAAAATTCGATCATGCGTCTAGGTTACCCTCTGAACAGTAACGCTTTTTGAATTATTTCGTTGCCACTGTTAGAATACAGGTCCCAAACTCTCTATTCCCTTCTGCTAGCTCCCGCTGGTTTTTCCTTACTGATGTCAGCGTTGATGTCAAACCACAAAAAAAGAGCCCTTCCATTCTCCAGAGAACTCTTTTAACATAACAAAAACCCTTGTTTTACAAGGGTTTTTGTAAGGCTGCGGATGGTGGGACTTGAACCCACACGTAGTCACCTACGCAAGATTTTGAGTCTTGTGCGTCTGCCATTCCGCCACATCCGCTCATCGGCCTGATGTTTCTTTCTCTCTCAAGCCGAAATTTATTTTAACATATTCTAATCATTTTTGCAATACCTAATATTAGTCTTTTTGAAGTTTTTTTCCAATATCAAAACAATCAAAGGTGGCAAAATAGTCTGCTGGGGTTTCTGCGCGGCGGATGAGCTGTACGCTTCCATCTTCTTTCAACAGTAATTCCGCTGATTTTAGCTTCCCATTATAATTGTATCCCATAGCAAATCCATGTGCCCCAGTGTCATGAATCACTAGATAATCCCCCATCTCCACTTCCGGAAGCATACGGTCAATGGCGAATTTATCATTATTTTCACAGAGGGAGCCTGTTACATCATATTTATGGTCGCAAGGAAGCGCTTCCTTTCCCATCACTGTGATGTGGTGATATGCCCCATACATTGCAGGCCGCATCAGATTGACCGCACATGCATCCACGCCAATGTACTCTTTATGGGTATGCTTCTCGTGGATTGCCGTGGTGACCAGGCATCCGTAAGGTCCCAGCATATAACGCCCTAGTTCTGTATAAATCTCCACATCTCCCATGCCTGCTGGAATCAATACTTCTTCATATACACGGCGCACACCGTCCCCGATTACCCGGATATCATTTGGCTCCTGGTCCGGAGTATAGGGAATCCCGATTCCGCCGGACAAATTGATAAATTTAATATGCACTCCTGTATTTTTCTGCAGCTTTACAGCCTGCTCAAATAGTACCTTTGCCAGCATCGGGTAATAGTCATTTGTCACTGTATTACTAGCAAGAAATGCATGGATTCCAAACTCTTTAGCGCCTTTTTGCTTTAAAATATGAAAGGCTTCCTCAATTTGTTCTGTGGTCATCCCATATTTGGAATCTCCCGGGTTGTCCATAATATCATTGCTGATCTTAAACAATCCGCCCGGATTATACCGGCAGCTTATGGTTTCGGGAATGTGTCCGATGGTTTTCTCCAGAAAATCAATATGGGTAATATCGTCCAAGTTGATGATTGCCCCCAATTTGTCCGCCAGTATGAATTCCTCCGCCGGGGTGTCATTGGAGGAAAACATAATATCTGCTCCTCTTGCGCCGACTGCATCGGACAACATCAGCTCTGTATAGGAAGAACAGTCACAGCCGCAGCCGTATTCCCGCAGAATATCAATCAAAAACGGATTTGGGGTGGCCTTTACTGCAAAATACTCTTTATATCCTGGATTCCAGGAAAATGCCTCTTTCAATGCTTTGACATTTTTACGGATTCCCTTTTCGTCATATAAATGAAATGGAGTCGGGTACGTCTTCGTAATTTCCTCCAACTGTTCCTTGGTAACAAATGGTGTTTTATTCATTTTCTTCTCTCCTCATTTTTTGTATCTTTTCCATTAAGATACTTTACACTGCATTCCAAAAAGCAGTTTTTCACAAGATACTTTTACAGTTTATCTAAGTAAAGTGCTGTTTTACAGAAATACTATAATCTGAATTACATCAATTGTCAATAGCCGTTGTTTTTCTGTTCGCACCTGACAGCGCCGGCATTTTTCTGTTACAGCTTATGGCAGGGCCGGCTGAAGCTGTAACATATCATAACCATATCTGTTTTTTCACATATAATAGTACGAAACGATCAAAAGGACTTTTTTTATGAAACAAAACAATACGTGCGGCTGTACAACAGACTGCAGCCGGCCCAAAACAGCTTTCCCTCCTCAGCATCAGGATAAACAGCCTGGACTCGAATACATTATGAATCCTGTACCTGTCTCGGAGTGTGGAAAAAAACACTGGAAACTCGAAAATAAGGTAGCACTGATTACTGGCGGTGACAGTGGAATCGGCCGGGCAGTTGCTTATGATTTTGTTCAAGAGGGAGCCTGTGTAGTCATTGTTTATTACGATGAAGAAAAGGATGCCATGGAAACGGCTGAGAAAATCGAAAAACTTGGAGGCAGTTCTTTACTGTTATGCGGAGATTTAAAAGACCCTGATTTTGCAAAATATTGTGTGGAACAGACAATCGAATGCTTCGGACAATTGGATATCCTGGTAAATAACCACGCGGTACAGTTTGTTCAGCGCAGTATTTTGGATATCTCTCACGAGCAATTGGAACTCACATTCAAAAATAATGTATTTTCATTTTTCTACTTGATACAGTATGCCCTGCCGTACATGAAAAAGGGCGGAAGTATTATCAATACGACATCTGTAACCGCTTATGAAGGCAATAAAGATTTGATTGATTATAGTTCGGCAAAGGGGGCGATTGTCGCTTTGACCAGGTCTCTTTCGTTATCACTTGCCGAAAAGGGAATCCGGGTAAACGGGGTCGCTCCGGGCCCTATCTGGACGCCGTTGATTCCGGCATCTTATTCCGCCGAGGAAGTAGCCACCTTCGGGCAGGAAACATCACCGGTGCCTATGGGCAGGGCAGGCCAGCCCTGTGAAGTATCACCCTGCTACGTATTTCTCGCATCAGACGATTCCAGTTATATAACAGGGCAGGTGCTGCATCCAAACGGGGGAACCATCGTGGGTTCATGATATGTTATTGTTCATGGCATAGCTGTCCGTAAACGTCCACCTAATGCAGCATCACGCAGCAAATCCAAGTATTTCTTTCACATTAGGGCTTGAAAAAAACTTCCGGCCATGGGACAATACCAGTACAATCCGCCTGCTGCCAGGCTGCGTGTTTAGAAGGAGGAACTGCCTATGTATATGAACTCCGGTTATTTACACAATTCCCACCGGGATTTCAAGGACAAATCAAGGCCTTTGATCGTGGGAAGCTGCGGCACCTATCATCTTTTTACTCATCCCCGGCTGCCCACCTGCCGTCCTAGGGGAAGATTAGATTTTCAGATTATCTATGTTTCCGCGGGCATCGCACATTTTCACTTTGATAATGCTGAAAATGACACAGTCGTTTCCGCGGGCAATATGGTAATCTACAGGCCGAAGGAATTTCAGAAATATGAATATTACGCCGCAGACCAGACCGAAGTATACTGGGTTCATTTCACAGGCGGCAACGTTACAAATATCCTGCGCAGCTATGGTATCAAAGACGATATGCGAGTCATTTATACAGGAACTTCTCTGGAATATGAACGAATCTTTAAGAGAATGATATCTGAGCTTCAATTCTGCCGGACAGATTACGAAGAAATGCTGACTCTGCTCTTTCGCCATCTCTTGATTCTCATTCACAGACAGGTATCAAGAAAGCGTATTCTGAAAAATGAATATCTGGAGCAGGAAATGGATCAGGCCGCCCAGTATTTTAATGATCATTACAATCGGGACATCAGTATTCAGGAATACGCCGCATCAAGGGGCATGAGTGTAAGCTGGTTTATTCGGAACTTCAAAGTATTTACCGGCTCTACTCCGATGCAGTATATTGTTTCCATCCGGATCGCAAACGCACAGGTTCTGTTGGAAACTACCACATATACCGTCACCGAAATCGGACGTATTGTAGGGTATGAAAACCCATTGTATTTCAGCCGTATTTTTCATAAACAGAAGGGGTTTTCGCCTTCCGAGTATCGTAAGCAGGCTGCCGGAAATATGGAAATATAAAACCGGAGCATTCCTCAGAATGCTCCGGCCAACTTTCCTTATCCCACTGTTTCTTGCTCTTCATCCTCGCTGCACGGCCTCTATTTATCATATGATAATACACACAAGCCCCCCATTGCTGTCGTTGACAATCTTCTGCATTGTGTCCTGCAGTTTCACCTGGCTCTCGTCGTTGATCATGGTAATCTTATTTCGCATTCCATCCATTACCAAATCTTCGATGGACTTTCCAAATATGTTGGTACCCCATACCCCCTCTTCTGTCTCGCTCTCCGCCTTGATATACTCTACCAGGTCCTGAGCCTGTTTCTCACTTCCCACAATGGGTGCGATCTCTGTCTCAATATTTGCCCGAATCATATGGATTGAGGGCGCCTCGGAATGGATTTTCACACCAAATTTATTTCCCTGTTTAATAATCATCGGTTCTTCCAGAGCAATTTCTTCTTTTTTCGGGCTGACCACTCCGTATCCTTTCATTTTCACGTCCGCAAACGCGTCCTTAATCTGCGTGTACTCTTCCTTCATGGATGCCAATTCCTTCATAACGGAAATCAACTCATACTCTCCCTGGATGTCCGTACCTGTGAGTTCGCTGAGCACTTCATAATAAAATTGTTCTGCAAACCGGACCAAAATCCGGACTCTTCCGGTATCCATCTCGATTTTTTCAATGAGAACTTTTTCTATGTACGGACTCTCCACCGCCGGGACTCCTGCTGCCACGCTCCGGATATCGTCAAGCTCTGTCATGAGAAATTTCACTGCCGCAAGCAAATCTTGTTTGATCCTGTGCTCCCTGGACAACATCTCTACCCATTTCGGGATAAAAAACTCCACTTCGGAAATCGGGAACTCATACAACACCTGTCGCATGATATCGTGCACATCATCCTCTTTTAACTGCTCGCAGTTGACCGGAACCACAGCCGTATTATATTTTTCCTCCATGGATGCCCGCAGCGCCTTTGCCTCCTCGGTATAAGGTTTTGTGCAGTTCAAAAGAATGATAAATGGTTTTCCAATGGACTGCAGCTCCTGTATCGTCCGCTCCTCCGCCGCTACATAATTTTCCCGCGGAAGGTCGCAGATACTGCCGTCCGTTGTCACCACAAGACCAATGGTCGCATGGTCATGGATGACCTTTTGTGTCCCGATTGCCGCCGCCTTTGTGAAGGGAATCTCGTACTCAAACCACGGGGTCTTGACCTGCCGCTCCGTATCATTTTCAATATGACCTGATGCCCCCTCCACCATGAATCCGACACAATCGATGAGTCGAATCTTCACCTCCACATCCTCCGACAGATGAATCGATGCGGCCTCTTTGGGAACAAATTTGGGCTCTGTTGTCATGACTGTCGTCCCAGACGCAGACTGCGGCAATTCGTCCTTGGTACGTTCTCTGTCATTTTCATCCTCCATATGAGGAAGGACCAGCAAATCCATGAACCGCTTGATAAAGGTTGACTTGCCTGTCCGAACCGGACCAACCACGCCGATATAAATTTCTCCGCCGGTCCTTGCTTTCATATCCTTGTATAATTGAAATGAATCCATAAAAATACCCCCTTGTTCTGCTGATAACAATGTATGCAGAAAAGAAAGGGGGTATGATAACATTTTATATATTCTCTATTCCTCATCCCAGGGCAACGATGCATTTTCACTCCTGGAAGCGCGCATCATCAGCTCATCCACAGCCTCAGCCGGGTCTTTCCCCTGGAACAGCACTTCATTCACAGCCTCTACAATGGGCATGGAAATCTCATACTGCTCCGCCAGTTTTTTGGCTGCCTTAGCGGAATAGACACCTTCCACCACCATCTGTACCTCATCCATAGCCTCCTGCATGGACTTTCCCTGTCCCATCAGGAAACCGGCCTTCCGGTTCCGGCTGTGGACACTGGCACAGGTTACAATCAAATCACCAATCCCAGTGAGCCCTGTAAAGCTCTCAATCCTGCCGCCCATCTTCACTCCCAGTCTTGCGATTTCTGCAATTCCTCTGGTAATGAGCGCTGCCTTCGTATTATCGCCGTAGCCCAGACCATCCGCGATTCCGGCTGCCAATGCAATGACATTTTTCAGGGAGCCGCCCAGCTCAATTCCCAAAATATCTGGGCTGGTGTAGACACGGAATACCTTACTCGTAAAAATGGACTGCAGATACTCCGCTGTTGATTTTCTCTTAGCCCCAATCACGCAGGTCGTTGGCAACCCCCGGCCTACCTCCTCGGCATGGCTTGGCCCGGACAGAACTGCCACATCCGCCTGGGGAATTTCTTCCTCAATCTGCCGCGAGAGCGTCATCAGTGTGCTCTCCTCGATTCCCTTTGCCACATCCACGATTATCTGCCCTTCTGCCACAAAGGGAGACATTTTCTTCGCCGTTGCCCTGGTAAATGGAGACGGCACTGCCAGCACCAGGAAATCTTTTCCCCGGATTGCTTCTTCCAAATCTCCCGTAATGACCATCTCTTCCGGCAGCTTCACGCCCGGCAGCTTTTTCGCATGCTCCCGCTTAGTGTCCAGCATCTCCACTTCCTCCGGGTCGATGGACCATACGCTCACCTGATTTCCATTATTGTACAAGAGGACACTCAGCGCGGTTCCCCAGCTTCCTGCCCCTATCACTCCGATATTTGCCATAGTCTTTCACCTGCAACAAGACTGGCTCCAAACAGCTTTTTCCGCCGTTGATTCGCCATTCCTGTCCTTTCCATTCTATTTTTATTCCTACTTTTTGTTTCTATTTTTTCTTGCTGCCAAATTGATTCTCGGTTCCTGACAGAAGTCTCTTGATGTTCTCCTTATGACGCCACCAAGCCAGCGCCATCAGCACAAACACCACGGCGTACAGTTCCAAACGGTAGGACAGGGCCATCTGAAAGCCCCCCATCTGCCCGTAAAGTATGACCTCCAGAAAAAACGTAGCAGAAGCCAAAAGTGAACCCACGGACACATACCGAGTCAATATGGTAGGAATCAAAAATGCAGTTAATGGGATTGGCACCAGCACCAACCCAGAGGATACCACCAGACCACCCAGTACTGCAATCCCTTTTCCTCCTTTAAATTTCAGATAGAACGGGAAATTGTGGCCCAATGTAGCCCCAAGCCCTGCGTACATTCCAAGCAAGGGCGCATATTCTAAATCACGATAGATGACAAGCCGCACAAGCAAAACGGCTGCCACACATTTTACCACATCCCCGGCAAATGTCATGGCTCCTGCCTTCCATCCCATGACCCTGAGCGCATTGGTAGAACCTGCGTTTCCGCTTCCCTCCTGCCGAATGTCTATATGGTTCATTTTCCCGACCAGATATCCGGTCTGTAATAATCCGAACACATATCCGATTACCAGACAAATGATACGTTCCATACTCTACTGCCCCTTTTCCTTTCTTTCCCTGATGAAAAATTTCAGCGACGTTCCTCGGAAACCAAACGCCTCACGGATTTTATTTTCCAAATACCGTGTATAAGAAAAATGCATCAACTGCTTATCATTCACAAAGATGACAAATGTGGGCGGCTTGACGGAAACCTGCGTCATATAATAGAGCTTCAGACGCTTTCCTTTGTCAGACGGCGGCTGCTGCATTGCCACGGCCTCCATCAAAATCTCGTTCAAAACTCCTGTCGCAATCCGCATGGACTGATTGGCAATCACCATATCAATCTTATCATACAGCTTGTTCAGCCGCTGCCCGGTCAACGCGGACACATACATAATCTCTGCATATGGCATAAATGAAAGAACCTGGCGGATTTTATTTTCATACTCCCGCGTAGTCTTGTCATTTTTCTCAATAGCATCCCACTTATTGACCACAATGATGACGCCCTTGCCGCGCTCATGCGCGATTCCTGCGATTTTTGCGTCCTGCTCGGTGGCACCCTCTACCGCGTCTATGACCATCAGCACCACATCGGCACGCTCTACCGCTGTCACCGCACGGATGATGCTGTAACGCTCCAGTTCTTCCTTAATCTTGTTCTTCCTGCGAAGTCCCGCAGTGTCAATAAAGACATACTCCCTGCCGTCATACACTACGGTGCTGTCAATGGCATCCCTGGTGGTTCCTGCGATTTCTGAGACAATGGCACGGTTTTCCCCTGCCAGCTTATTGAGAATCGAAGATTTTCCCACGTTGGGCTTGCCTACAATGGCAATCCGCGGACGCTCGTCCTCTTCCTCCGTCCCCGCCCCTTGTGGGAAATGGGAAACCACTTCATCTAGCAAATCTCCGAGCCCC
Organism: uncultured Lachnospiraceae bacterium; assembly: GCA_947564305.1. The sequence continues at coordinate 8,189 of CANOBT010000159.1, forward strand.
TGCCTTGATGATGCCGAAATGGGAAACGGTTCTCCAATCCCCAGATTATAAAATTCATACACATCCGGCAGGAATTTCTCATAATTGTCCGCCTTGTTGACCGCCAGTACTACCGGTTTTGCACTGCGGCGAAGCATGTCCGCCACCTTGGAATCCGCGTCCTGCAGCCCCTGGCGCACATCCGTGATAAAGATAATCACATCCGCTGTGTCAATAGCAATCTGAGCCTGCTCCCTCATCTGAGAGAGGATGATATCCTTGCTGTCCGGCTCAATCCCGCCTGTATCAATCATGGTGAACTCCTTGTCCAGCCAGCTCACATCCGCGTAAATCCGGTCTCTTGTAACCCCCGGCGTATCTTTGACAATGGCAATCTTCTGCCCTGCCAAAGAGTTAAATAACGTAGACTTTCCCACATTGGGACGTCCAACTACTGCTACTACTGGTTTACTCATATCTATTCTACCTTTCTTGAAACCTACCTTAGTATCGCATCCAGCAAATCTTGACCGCTTGATTTTACAACATCCAAACGCACTTGTAAAGCATTCTCCACATCGGAAACCGTAAAATCATCTAAAAATACGTCTTCTTCTGCCCGCAGCATGTTGCATGGAATTAAAAGCCGCTCTCCTAACGGCCTGTTCTGAAGCTGTTTCATAAGGTCCTGTCCGGTGAGCAGGCCGGACACCGTAATCTGTTCACCAAAGAACTCATTTTTCACAGGATAAACCGAGATGTTCGTATTGGGAAATTTTTCCTGTAATTGCCCTGTCATACGCTCCAAAAAAGGATAGGCCAGAAGCCCGGTGGCAATGGAAAGGGTTCGGTGCACCTGGTCACCTTCTTCTGCATCCAGTGCTTCTGCGAATTCATCAAAAAGCAGACGCAGCATCCCTACCCCGTTTTCCAACTGCAGATATCCGTCATATTCCTCTTCCGCCGGCAGTTCTTCCTCCGCCAAAATATACCATTCATCACTGGCGTGGATAAAATGCAGGCCATATTCCGGATACAATCGCTGCTGCCATTTACGGACCGTATCTAACACCTGTCTTGCATCTTCCTTTGTAAATGACTCCAATGGCTCCAAACCTTCCCGAAACTTCGTCAACCCCACCGGAACAATCGAAACGCTTCGCAGGCAGGGAAGATATTCTGACAGCTCCCGGATACTTCTTTCTAATTCCTCGCCGTCATTTACTCCTTTACACAATACAATCTGCCCGTTCATCTCAATCCCGGCTTCATACAGGATGTCTACTTTTTTTAGCGCATCCCCTGCGAAACGATTATGGAGCATGTGACAGCGCAGTTCGGGATTCGTCGTTTGAAAGGATATATTGATGGGCTCCAGATGATATTTTATGATACGCCGGATATCGTGATCCGTCATATTTGTCAGGGTAACATAATTTCCCTGTAGGAAGGAAAGACGGGAATCGTCATCTTTAAAATAGAGCGTATCCCGCATTCCCGGCGGCATCTGATCAATAAAGCAGAAAATACATTTATTCCGGCAGGAGCGGTATTCATCCATCAACCCCTGCTCGAATTCTATACCTAAATCTTCATCAGTGTCTTTCTCGATCTCCAATTCCCACTGCTCCCCGTCCGGCTTCTCAATCAAGAGCACAATCTGTTCTTCTTCTATATAATATCGGTAATCAAATACATCTTCAATCTCCTTATCGTCCACTGACAGCAGACGGTCGCCGGGTTCAATCCCCATCTCCTGGGCGATGCTGTCCGGCTGGACAAAGCGTATCTTATGACTGTGTGACATGTTTCACCTCCAAATTTGTTGGAATGTTAGTTACGTTGACTTGCGCATCAGCGCAATACATTATAATTTGTCACCAGCCGCCAGGCTGATGACCTGCTTGCGCCTCAGCGCAACTCATTATAACATATCTTTTTGAACATTAGTAGTTCAATAAGTATAGCATCTTGAATTTTTCTTAAAAAAATGATATAACCATAGTAGAGCATTATTACTAGTTTAGGAACTGCTCAAACATTTCTGCAGTTCCTTATGAAGCACTACATCATTTAGAAGTACGCGCTAAGCACAGGAGAAAAATATGTCAAATATCGAATTATTAGAAAACACTCTGCCAGTCGCACCTCTGAAACTCGTCGCTATGGAGAGCTGCATTGAGCTTGGCCGGAAAGTGAATGACTATATTGTCTCTTTCCGCAAGGATACCATCAATGAAGTTTCCGAATCTCCCTTGTATGTCAATTACCGCTCCAATAATTATCTGGTGGACTGCTGTTGTCCACGTTTTGGCAGCGGAGAAGGAAAAGGAATCATAAAGGAGTCCATCCGCGGCACGGATTTATTTATCATGACCGATGTCTGCAACCACAGCCTGACCTACACGGTCAATGGACATCCAAACCATATGTCGCCGGATGACCATTTTCAGGATTTGAAGCGGATTATTTCTGCGGTAACGGGCAAGGCGCACCGGCTCACCGTAATCATGCCATTTTTGTACGAAAGCCGTCAGCACAAGCGGAGCAAACGGGAATCTCTGGACTGTGCGCTTGCACTGGAGGAGCTGACCAACATGGGCATTTCCAACATCATCACATTTGATGCCCACGACCCACGGGTACAGAATGCAATTCCATTAAATGGTTTTGACAGCTTTAATCCGCCTTACCAGTTTATGAAAGCATTGTTCCGGGAAATTCCTGACTTAAAGGCAGACAAGGAACATCTGATGATCATCAGCCCGGATGAAGGCGCAATGCACAGAGCAGTGTATTTTTCTAATGTGCTGGGTGTTGATATGGGAATGTTCTACAAGCGCCGTGACTACTCGACAATCATAAATGGAAAGAATCCCATTGTAGCACATGAATTCCTGGGGGATGATGTGGCTGGAAAAGACGTAATCATCATCGACGATATGATTTCTTCCGGCGAAAGTATGTTGGATGTGGCAAAGCAGCTGAAAGACCGGAACGCCGGCCGAGTGATTATATGCACGACCTTCGGCTTATTTACAAATGGATTCGAGCAGTTTGATGAATATTATGAAAAAGGATATATTACCAAGGTGATTACCACGAACCTGACGTATCTGCCGCCAATCGTGAATGAAAAGCCTTATTTCATCACAGCGGATATGAGTAAGTATCTGGCAATCATCATTGATTCGCTGAATCATGATACAACGATTGGCGCTGTCATGTCTCCAACCGAAAAAATCCATGCACTTTTGGAAAAAAGAGGCATGTAGGTCACAGTTTACGGCCAATCAAGCGGTGAACTGCGGCAGATGTAAGGCAGAAAAAGATGATAAAAATTTATTCTTGCTATCTGGTTTTAAATACTATATAATGTATGCATCGAGGTGATAGCATGACAATAAATACTGACGACATACTGAACAGCATTCTTGAGAGTCTTTCCCGTATTGATTATATTCATGCGGCAGATATACCAAATATTGATTTATACATGGATCAGGTAACTACATTTATGGATGTGCAGTTATCTTCCACCAGACGGTATGAAGAAGATAAGATTCTGACTAAGACCATGATTAATAATTATGCCAAAAATAACCTTCTCCCTCCGCCGGTGAAAAAGAAATATTCAAAAGAGCATGTATTAATCCTGATTTTTATTTATTATTTTAAAAATATTTTGTCGATTAAGGATATTGAGGTCCTTTTGCATCCCCTGATAGAAAAGTATTTTCATCAGAAGAAGGATTTGGATCTGGCTTCTATTTATGAAGAAATTTGTTCTATGGAAAAAGCGGCTGTGGACCCCTTAAAAGATGAGATGAAAGAGCTTTATGCCCGCACGATGGAATCATTTTCAGATGCGCCTGAGGAAGACCGGGCTTATCTTCAGCTTTTTTCCCTCATCTGCAGCCTGAGTTTTGATGTCTATGTCAAAAAGCAGATGATTGAGAAGTTAATTGATTCCATACAAGATTCAAAAGGAATCTGAGTTCTCTGACAAATTTCAGTGTGTTGAATATTTTGTTTCACAAAATTTTGTCAAATTATTTCAT
>CANOBT010000160.1 GCA_947564305.1 uncultured Lachnospiraceae bacterium
CCCGATATCCGGCTTGTCACCGCCTCCGGTGGCCGGAATAGTCTCCTTTTCTTCCCTCCTCGTTCAAATAAACAGCATGATTGTGCTGCATTTCAAAATGAGATGACTGAAGTGCTTTCGTATTAATTAACGTTAAAACAAAACGATCTGCCATAATAGGGCGCATTTCCTCCATTAAATCCAGTGCCAGCGAGATTCTCCCTGGTCTGTCACTATGCATAAAACCTACATAAGGGTCAAGGCCAACACTATACAAGGAATTTGCACACTCCCCAGCCAAAACGGTATATGCAAAAGATAGCACTGCATTGATATTATCAAGCGGTGGTCTTCGATTTCTTGTTGTAAATGCGAAGTCATCCTTCTGATTTAATATCATGTCATCAAATACCGAATAATACTGTTCTGCCGCTTTCCCCTCCACTCCTCGCAGCTCATCTAAAGCCGATACTTTTTCAATTTTATGCAGAGAATCATACAAAGTATTTGATATCCGCCGCAGCTTTTCTTCATCTACACGATAAGCATGATCACGCAATGTTCGCTCCACACTCCACCGCCCATTAAATATTTTGCCTATCATCATATTTTTTGCATAGGATATACTTCTGTCTTCATCATCAGAAATACGATACTGTTCTTTTCTTAACAAGACATTTCCATATTCTTTTCCAACTGCCCTGGCTAAAAAGTTGCCTCTGGGCGAAAAGAAACTCATTCCAATTTGCCTCTCTGCACAGGCACCCATAAGTGCTGGAGTAGCGCCTTTGTATGTAAAACAAACTATATTTTCCAACGTATGAAGCGGGAATCTTCCAAGCGTTTTTTCTCCATCTAGTATTACAATATTCTCCCCGTCCAATGTTAAATAACAGTTTTCCGTCAATACATACAATGTATTTAACAATTTTCGCATTTTAGCCTCCTGTATGTCCTAAAAATTATTCTGCACTGTGGATATTCTGCCTGATATACTGTCTCACATCTCTGTTCTTTTGTATCTTAGGCAGACATAAATCCCCCAGAGAACATGACTTACATTGCTTGGACGGCTTGACATCAGGAGTATGTCCCCGTTGAAACATTTCGTGCATTTTCACAGCCATTTCCTTGGTTTGACAACGCAACTCCTCGGTAAACTCCACCCGGTTCCTCCTTCTATTCTGACCATAATACAAAAATCCTACGGGTATGCTTGTCTGAAACATCTCCTCCAAACATACTGCTTGTGCACAAAGTTGTAATTCATCGGCATTATTTTCTTTGGGTGTTCCATGCTTATATTCAATCGGTACAGGGATCCATGTTCCATCATATCCAAACAATTCAATCCCTTTCTCATTCTGGTGAAATTCGACCACATCGCACTGCCCACTTACTCCTAACTCCTGCGATTTAATACGTAGCCCTCTGACGATTAATAAATCCCCTCTCTTTTCAAATGCTCCTTCGTCATGCGCTTTTTTGTGCATCAACTCTCCCGCCGTCGTCTTGTAGTTCTCAGCCCACTGCTGTTCAATATGTATGAGCGCCCATTGCCTTTTACAAAAAGCAAAATGTTGAATACCGGAAAGCATTAAATAATCTTCTTCGGCATACATAACTAAATCCCTTCTATCTCTTCCATCTCCAATCCCGGCAACGTGTCAACAACGATTTCATAATCCTCAAACACCTTCGGGTCATCTACTTTCGGCGTAACTTTTACCAGCCTATGAACCTTCGCAGAGGAATACTGCCCCATCGGACAGTTATGTTTCCACCAGTATACTTTGCACACCTCCATACTGCCATCAGGTCTTGCTGAAGAACTATCGTTGACAAACAATGTCCTAAGTGCCTCTTTAATCTTCTCGGCATCTTCCTCGGTAAATCCTGTTTTTTCTGCCAATTGATGATTAATACTTCCCTTCAGAATATACAATGCAGAATGTACCTTGTGCTTCATCCCCATGGTGTCGGATGACTTTTTATCCATTGTCTCACTGTTGACACTCTTTGTAATCTGCATACTGTCAATGGAAACAGGCAGAACGCTAAACGCAGAATGTATCGAAACCGGCCCCCTGACTCCTACCGACACATTGCCACTCTTAAAAGCAAATACCTGTCCAAAACTACGTACATCAATCCACTTCTTGCAGGCAGCTTTTGCATATTCCTCTCTGTTTTTATCCTTCTGTGCCTTTTGCATATCCTCATTTTTCGCAGCTCTGTCTGCAAGGCTCTTACATTCATCAACCGAACGCCCATCACTCTGCACAAAGATATCCTCCCCCATATCCTGCAGCCTGTTCCTGATTTTCCGCTTAATACACACGTCCGAAATCTCCCCAAAACCATCATACGTTTCCCGGGGCCTGTTTCCGTTCAACGGATCTCCATTTGGATTCGCATTCTGCACCATCACTAATACCTCAAAATCAATTTTGTTTGTAAATTCACCCATTGTTTTTTCTCCCTTTCTGTACTATTTTATATAATATTTATTGCTCTTTTTTCTGAAATGCCTGCTTCATATATTCTGTTTGCAGATAATACCCCGGCAAATACATCTCTGATAACGCCTTATTATCAAAACCCTTTCCTGCAAGATGCACCATAATTTCCTCTGTCCAATCCTGAAATTTTTGCAACTCAAAGTCTGATAATTTCTTTTCATAAGGAATCATGTTCTGTTTTATCGTTTGAAATGTCTTAGCCGGCCTGTTGCTATAGACATTCCAATAACGTTTTGCATTGGTGGTACGCCCCTCTTTTCTCTTTCCATCCTCGTCATATCCAAACATTGCACGCTGTTCCATATAATCATATACTGCTAATAGTCTTCCAAATAAAACATTACGGTCATCTATATGATCCTCCAAAAAATGATCCATTAATTTGCCTCCCTTCTCATAATTAAATCGAATCATGGCACATGCTACGCATAACACATCATTGTACCATACAAAATCATCCATAGACTGCGGCATCGACGCTTTCCTTGCCGCTGCCTGAATAAGGTCTCTGGGAATCTTCATTCCCTTTTTTGTAATACACGGCAACAGACGATTCGTAACAGCCCGTATTAATCTAGCATCCGCTTCTAGCCAGTTTGACCGCTGCGTACCAAATGCTGCCAGAGCCATTTCACGAGGCGCTGGCGAGTATTCGCAAAAATAACCTTTTTTGTCTCCATTCCTCTCACTTTTAATAAAGCGCCGCCATTTGCAATGCTCCTGCCAGTGTAACAGAGCGTCCATGTACTGCTTCGCACCCATTTCATCATAATAAGAAATAGATAGCCTTCCTGTGGTCGCCGCATCCAACGCCATCACTGCAATTCGATCATCCACCTTGATTTTCGCGGTATATCCATTCCATGCACGATTAAACTGTTCTGCAAAATATTTCCCAGTATCATTCCTGTTTGATTCGTTTGCTTCCATCTCATCAAAAGCATCAAAATCAAATTCATCCAACTCCGTACAGGCATGGATAGAATCCTTCATCATATCTGGAATCTGCATATCCCGATTCGTCATCCAGCAGACGACCGCCGAACCATCCCTCGTATATCCCTGTTTCTGAATCAGCCATTTCAAAGCATTATGAGCTTTTTGTGACACCACATATCCCACGGATACGGCTTCATCCTTTGAAAAAAACCTACCACGATATGTAAAGCCTGACTCGTCATTCCCAGAAATTAATTTTGACTTATCGCCACTATTGCGTATCTTGGAAGGATGTTTCTCTGAACAAGAATTGATTTGTCCTGTCACATAACACAACTGTTCTTTCCTCATTTTTTTCTGATAATATCGGTCATATTTCTCATACAATTCCTGATTTTTCCATACGCAGGGGGCATCAAAACCATATACAATAAACCTGACATTGGCCCCTGTCTGTCCAGAACCCTGTATTTTAACCTTGTCTGTCAGTTTACCGCTTTCCTCTAGTTTCAACACCTGATGTTCCGTCAAATCTTGAATGAGCGATCTCTTTTTGAGATAGTTCCAGACCGCCCGCACCATCGGATGTGTCTCTTCTGATTCCACCCAATCCTGCAACTGTTTCATATACGCTTCATAATAATCTTCTTTCTTCGTACCGGTATATAACGAATAGTCCCCCGCAATATAACATAGCTTGTCACACAGAGGATGGGGCGCTATGCCACTGCTCCTGGCCGCCGAATCTTCCGTTACCGGTATCATAGTTACACTGTCCGTACCCTTTTCCAGCGTTTTTGCTTGAATAAAATTGCCCTCCTCATCAATCGTCACTTCAATCTGAGCCTGAAACGTAGAATGGGAAAGAGGCAACAACACCGGCTGGTCATTTTTCATAACCCCCGCCAGATGGGAATGAACATCGTAAGTATCAGCTAAGGTTTTTAACCATGCCAAACACATCACCCCCCTCAAATTCACCTAATCCGGCAAAATTCTCCCCATATACAAAAGATTTTTGCTCGGCGTCATGTAATATACGCCTAATATCACATTCTTCCGGTCCAGGAAAGCGAATGATCCCCTTTGCCATCTGTGCATTCCACAGACGAACCGTCATCTTTCCCTTCTCTTCCTCCCGCACTGCCTCATCCGGGTACGTGATTCCATGCACCATAATACCAAAAGAAAGATTCACTTCATCATATGCCCCCTCTCCCTCATTTAGAGGGCAAGGCTCTACATATGCTTGACATTCTCTTGCTCCTAAGAAAATATCCCGTCTACCTCCCCGCTCCAACATTCTTTTAGCAATGTCAAAATGTTTATGCTCATTCCTATCCTTTGCCAAATCCGGTCGGTTTTCATTCCAGACAAAATGCGCCTTTACCCGATACTCCACATCTCGCAAATAGGTATAAAAGGATAAATCATTTCCTCCACTATATTTGATGGGCCGTATTCCTTTGGATTCCGTCTGTATCGGTTTAATAATACGACACTCGTCAATGATCCAAGTAATTGTTGGCTTCCAGTAGATAGATTCTGTGATTCCTTTTAACGCCTGGTATGTGGGTATCTGATAACTGCATTTTTCACCTCCCGTCTTCGACAGGGGATCTGTAAATAATGCATATCTTCCAAATACCCGGTACTCAATAATATTGGGCTTATCCACCGTGATTCTCCTCCTCTCATCCTTAGTTTTCATCCTATAGATCACCATTTTATTGTACTATATATAATACAAATTTTCTATCACTTATTTTCCCTCAAATATAAAATCCTGTCCTCAAAAAATGAGTGGTTCCCATTCCGCTGTAATGCCCCGCTCTTCGGAATATGCTCCAGGAGCTGCAATCATATATATATCAGGAATTTCTTCACTCACACGCTGGATGAGCCCGCTGTACTTTTTCAATAAGCTTTCCCTCACATTAACGGTATAACGCTGTGCCTGTCGGATGTAACTTCTAAGTTCTCTCCCATCAGATGACTGCGCCATCGCCGCGATCATATCCGCTCCTTTTTTATATGGCACAATCACGCCAAAGGAATGGTCATCTATAACCCGATATGCCTTACCCGCAGTTTTATATGCCTGATTCATAGACCTATGGTTTTTCAATTTGTCTGTCCGATCCCTCCCCCTCTCTGAATCAGAAAATCCTCTTGCCAATAACTCCATAATACTTGTATCCATTTGTTTTATGGGAAAATTCATTGTATCCGCAGCATCCATATATATTTTTTTATAATAGCGGTCCATCCATTGGGGCATCAACAAGCTTTCCTCACTACTCTCTTTCCTGTACTGATACAAAATATTCTCCGTAACCCTGACATGTTGCAGATGTTCCTCCATGCTTCCTGTATTCTCGCCTTCCAAATCAATCAGCTGCAAAATCCCGGACTCCTTTTCACCGTTTCTATTGCACCGTCCCGCACTCTGCGCCAAACTATCCAATCCTGTCATAGAGCGATATACACATTCAAAAGAAATATCCACACCAGCTTCTATCAGATTGGTACTAACCACAACAACTTTCTCCCGCCCCGTTTTTAATTGTTTCTTTATGGATGCGATCTTGTCGCTTCTATGCTCCGCACATAAATTAGTCGTAAGATACTCAACATAGATAGGTAATTCCTTTAGAATATCGTATAATTTTCCCACTGCTGATTTTGTGTTTAAGATCACAAGAATAGACTGGAATCTGTCGGTCTGTTGAAAAATTTCCCTACCCAAACTCTCATAGGTATGTTTACGTCCCACTTCAGGTAGTTCTATTCTTACCCGCTCAAACCGCCGAAACCAAGGTTCCACATTTTTGATCATATACTTCGGTTCACTATAACATACCGGATAATTCGTTTCACTTAAAGCAGGCTGGGTAGCCGTACATAATATAATATCTGCATTACAAACTGCATTGACAAAGTTTATCATCTGATTAAAGGTGTGTACACATTTCATTGGCATGGACTGAACCTCATCAATAATAATCACGGAATTTACCAGCCTGTGCATACGGCGAACCGAAGCGCTCTGATTAGAAAACAGTGTATTCATAAACTGTACAAAAGTTGTGCAGATAAACGGTTCTTCCCAGGAAATATCTTGTCGTTCCACCCCGCTCCTGCGATAATCTTCCTCCTCTTGATCGAAATCTTTAACCACAGAAGAATGATGTTCCAGGATCCATTCTGTCTGCCCCGTTGCTTCCCGAAACACCCTAGCATTTTGTTCTGTAATACTAATATAGGGCGACACATAAATAATACGCTCCGTCTCCGGGTGGCATTTACAATATTCTAACGCATATGCCAGGCTACTCAGCGTTTTTCCTCCCCCTGTAGGAATAGGAAGACAATAGATTCCTGCCGGATGCTTTGCAAATTCCCGACATTCTTCATGAAGTTGATCTCTGCCCTTTCTGATATTTCGTTCCCTCTCTGTCAACTCAGAAAATTGGATGGAATGATGAAGTTTCTGCATATATGCCTCAAAGTTTTTTCCCGCATTTTGGAAAATATCCCTGCTGTCTGTCTCCCTTCTCTTAGACAATGTATTGACCCCATTCATAAAATCTGACGTTGCTTCCCAGTCCGAATCAATTAAAATAGATAGCAGCAAACGCTGTAAAGAAGAAAAAAGAAAACCTCTGCAATTTCCTAAAAGAGCCTTTTTGTTTGGATGATCTCCCAGGGAACGTTCTATGGATGGGATAACCTTTTTCATGTTATTCCAAAGTACATCAAATTCCGCTTCTGCATCTGCAAATATTTTTTCCAGAGGATATCTCCCCAGATATTCTATCTCCGAATTAGCACATGCCTCATCATAATCTTCCACGTTATCTAGTTTCACAGAAAAAATATCTTTCCGCTCCTCATTGATGCAATCAAATAATCCATGATGAGCAGCAATCGCATACGATATCATTTCCACCAAAACTTTCTCTTTTAATAGACCAGAATTTTCTAAATATCCATTATAAAAATACTTTGCTCCCGTAGAAGCATGTGCAATCTTTCCACGAAGTTTTTTTCTGTCCCTTTCCTCTGCGTGAATATAGTCAAAGAATTTCTGTTTGCACTTTCCCATATCATGAAATATTCCGCATAGTGACATGATCTGTGAAATACCACATCGTCTTCCTTTCTCTTTACACAAATATACTGTTTTTTCCGTATGCTCTGCTACGGATTCCTCTCTGCCAGAACCATCGTCCGAAATATGTGCTATCAAATCATTCATCCCCTATCTGTATTTTTTCTTTTCTTATAATAATATAATGTAATTTATTTTGCTTTCTTCCCAAATCATCCTGAAATGCCTCAATGCCTCCTTCATTGCTTTTTCTTTCTTGTTCTATCTTTTGGATTTGTAATATATGTTATCAGCTGGTCTACGACATTATGTTCAATATCGTTGTGTCCTATTTCATTTCTCAACTTTGTGTTCCCACACCCCATATCTAAAAGCACTGAGACGTTTACACCTCGAAAATCGCTTTATTATACGTTTTCCGGTCACTTTTTGAAAAGGTAAAAAACCTCTCAAAGTGCCTAAAATCAAGGATTCTCACGAATCTATCCGATGTAGCAAACATACCGTCTCCACATGGCTCGATTGCCCCAGATTGATGTCAGATTTTTGCGGTCGTTCGCGGGAATTTATCAAAGCGTATTTTGCCTTAAAACACACCGATTTTTACTCTTGTCCGTTCTCGGAAACAGGTCAAAGGACTTGCTCCTACCTATAATATGCAAACCCACAGTTTTGCCGACCGCTTCAAGACTTCGCTCTGAGGGAACAAGTTTGAAATGCCATTGCCTCAACATTAGAATCCTTATACATCAGGCTTTTCTCCAAATTCGAATCTTGCCTTTCCTGCTGCAATAGCTGCAACCGCAACTTCCTCTTCCGTCTTATCAGGAACAACCCATAAGCCCTTTACGAATCTGGAATAGTACTCATCCTCTATAAGCTCCTTGGGAGCTTGAATGCGATAATTGTCAGGATACTTTTCAGACGGCCACTCCCAGACGTACTCCAGTATTCCAAAAAAATCTCCGACGCGTACGGCACATAAATTCGGCGACCCAATAAGGACTGAGTACTTTATATTCTCATTATCAAGTCTGCGGCAAAATTCTTCGCACTTTTTTATTTCGTTTAGACTTAACGGCTTGCCCTTGATTTCAAACCATCTATTCAAGCTGGGGATATAAAAGTCCGGAAGATATCTGGTTCCATCCATTTCAAAGCCTTCAATTTCATATTCATAAGTTAGACCAACTGCATTGAAAAAGACTGCCCAGCGAGCTTCAAGTCGACTGCGAAATCGATGTCCGTCATATTCTGTTTCTATTGCTTTAATATCATTACTCACGGACGAATAGACCTCCTTCTTCAAATGCAACATAATTACCATCATTCATGTCTTATAAGAAATCTCTTCGTGTCCTTGTATTTTTCACGTAATGACGGAATATTTACATCAGTACTTAATACTTCACGCACGACGCCCCATAGACCATCTTTTTCATCCGGAAAGCTATCCATATACTGGTTGAACGGGAGCTCCATCACAAACTTCGCCTGATCTTCGATGCCTCTTCCCGGAACACCATAATCCAGTATAGGAGGCAGCCCTGTTATGATATCTTTTCCAAAAATAATAACTCCTGATGCCGGTGCCCCTCCAAGCAAGGTCATGCTTATCGCAAGATCAATCATTTTATCATCAAGGCTAATCCACGAATGATCAAAATACAATCCTTGGCCAAGCACCTCACCTATACATAGCTTAGGTTTGTATCCAATCTCAGACAGGCAAACATATAACGCAGCACATGAAGCGTGGCAGGCACCCCACCATTGCTTTCTCTCCATGTACCTATACATATTTGCAAGCACATTCCCGATATCCTCATTATATCCGCTCTCTTTAACCGCTTGTTTTATACGGTCAGGGATGCTCATTGTTTCCTTTCGGAGACAACAATTCTTATATTTCTTTCCGCTTCCACAAGGGCACGGATCATTTCTTCCTATTTTCATCATGCGCCCCTTCTTTATTGCTTTATAAACGGCACAATCACATCATAGAACTTCTTCGTCCAGTCGGCGTGGAAGTTCGCCATCTGGAGCCAGTCGGTCTCATTTTCAATGCTGACGTTATTCAGCTGAATGAAAACCTTGGACGATTTGATATCGTCACCACGGTTCCACTGGAACGTCGTGCCCAACGCTGATTCTATTTCCGCTTTATGTGTGTACAGGCTATCGAAGGCATCCTTGTTTTCTTGCTTATTGCCTCTGCCAAACACGACCTCTGCCCGCGCTGCATCAAAGTTTGCTACGCAGCAAAGGTAGAATCCACCTATACCAAAGAAGCCATTGATCCAGTTATCCCTTGACGGATTAACATTAGAGAAGGAGCCGTCCTCGCCGTGCGCCTTCTGAATAATCGGAAGCGCGTATGTCCAGTATTTTCTCCGGAGCTCGTAACGGCTGCCCGGCTCATCCTCATTGGCCTCGTTTTCATCGCGCAGATAAAATACCAAGTCTGCCGGATCTTCATCGTACAGTTTGAAGAGACGACTCAGGACAGACAGCTTACTCTGCGTGCTGGTGTTTGTCCATACATAGATGCCATCGCCAATCTCAAGCGACTTCGTGAACGCATCCTGATTTGTATTGAAGTGGAGAGCGATGTTCTCCTCCTCCAACATGGCCAGCTTAGTGATAATGGCCTTATCCTCGGCATACAGAATCTGAATAACCTTCTGGAACATCTCAACCCAGCTCGTCACCGGCTGCTCGGTGTTCTTAAAGGTGAACTTCGCAATCAGTCGTCCAGTAAGCTCGCCCTCATCCTCAAGCGTATAAGTATCAAGCTGCTTTTCTTCCGGTTTGTATTCTGTGACAGGTGCTGCCCAGATTGACAGAGCCCGACCCATGAGATATTCGCTGCGCTCCTCCAGCTCCGCCAGCGTCCACTTGTTCTTCTTAGCAATCCAAGTATTCATGCGGATACCACTGTCATCGAAGCCGTTCTGCATGGTTTTCTTTTCAGTGAAAGAGCTGTTACTGTATTTCGAGTTATAAGCCGTCAGCGTAAGATTTGCCATACGATGCAGCCATATCTCGTGTATCTGCTCATAGTCATCGTCCAGCTCCTTCTGCCATACTGGCGTTAGATGCTGAGGCATAATGTGCTCAATCGAATAGGTGCCGTCATCACAATGACGGTATACATCCTTATCCTCCGAAGTGCCGAAGTTTTCGAAGCGCTCAAGAATGTAAATCTTATTCTTGCTGTTCATCAGATAAACTGGGCGTTCCTCAAATGCCACCTTAAACTCCACATCGTCCGGGAAGCGAGCACGCTCCTTCTTGGAAAGAAGTGCATACTTGAGCTTCTCGACATAGTTATCCTCGGTACCGTCGTATCGGACGATCTCACGGTGCAGCATAAGGAAGATTTTATTCAGTGCATTTGTCGGCAGGTCACACATCGTCCTGCGGAACAGGTAATTTTCTGTCGTCAGGAAAATCTCAGTGACCTGTGCTAACGTCAGTTTATTTTCGTTATATAGGCGCAGCACTTCGAGGAAGTACGGCCTTGTTACCGTCGTCTCTAGACGGTTCAGACGGTCAATACAGGCGTCAAGGACAACACTGCCGGAATTACCATCAAGGAGAATTTGGTACCGCTTTGCATAGGCCAGCATCTCGGCAAGGAGTGGTTCCGTTTTCATTTTTCCAAGTTCCACAAAGTCCTTAAAATTGATGTAGATTTTCTTCTGTTGCGGGATGGCCTGCTGCTTCACACTCAGGTAATCCCGGACGAAGGCACTTACATCATACTTCGTGCAGACCTCGATCTTGTTCCAGTATTTCTCGTAATAATCCTCCTGCTCCTTAGAAGGTAAGCCCATCAGGATGAAGTTTCTAATCTTATCACCTTCGCTGAGGTCAAGACCGGTCGAGTTCAGACTCTCAAAAATGAGCTGCGGATTGTCGTCCATATCCAGCCGGATGTTTATAATCTCCAGACAGCAGATCGCATCGTAAAGCTGGTCGATGGTGATTTCCTGCTTCTGAATCCGGTCATAGAAATAATCGTAGTTCACCGTCAGATTGGACTCACGGATATGCTCCGTTGGATCAGAGAACAGCTTCCCAAAGGCCGTCTGATCATTCTTTACCGGTTTGAGCTTGATACGGGTATCCTCCGGCTTCCACTTGTCCACGAGGTATTCCTCGAAAATCCGCTGCTTCAGATTAGCGGTCTCCGGCACGATGACGCCCTTATCAATCAGGTTATACATGGCAAGGAACAGCAACGAAACTGTCGTTAGGCGCTGCTGGCCATCAATAATCAGAAACTCCTCATTGTGCCCGTCCGGATTGTAAACAGAAACAAGGCTTCCGAAGAAGTGACTCTTCCGATGTCCCTTGATGATTTTTACAAGGTCATCGTACAGCTGTTTGCAGTTCTCGGTCTTCCAGTCATAATTTCTCTGGTACACCGGGATGACAAACCGCTTGTCCGAGCCCTCCATGTATTTAACGAATTTGCATTCTGAACCCTTCATTCCGCATCAATCCTCCTTGTCTTACTGAAGATCTGGATCACTCCCAAGAGGTATAATTCCGTTTTCTTTGAGCATTTCATTTATTTCATAAATTGAATTCTCAGCGCAAGCCGCTAAAACACATTGATAAACGTAACCTTCGTTTTTCATCGAATTCAATTTAA
>CANOBT010000161.1 GCA_947564305.1 uncultured Lachnospiraceae bacterium
TGAAAAATGCTGATGGAGGATGGCTTATTACAACAGGAGCATTATCAAAAGATGCAAAGGGGGCACAAGAAGAATGGGAAAGGGATGATAATGCAAGAAGGCAGATGCTTTCGTTCTATACTGCAGAAAGAATAATTGAGTTATTATTGGATACTAAACTGATCAGAAAATGTATTCTTTCAAATATAGATTTACAGGGCGAATATGAACAGGGTGAAACAGAATTATTATATATAACAGATATTGGGAGGTATTGGATTGTTCCAGTAGCAATTAAAAATTCGGGATTGATTACATCTGTGATGGTATTTGATGCTAATACAGGAGAACGTATTGTAGATACAAAAGTTATAGAAGAACTTAAGAGTAGAAAAAATAAGTATAGTGAATATGAATGGATTTTGGATAAGCATAAAGATGATAAGGTAGCTAAAGAACTGCTAAATGAGTATAGAAGTGTTGTACCTGTCATTACAGGAGACGCATGGAATGATTATAGACCGGCAAGACCAGACGATATTGATGATATAGTATTTATTTAGCTTTGATTTTATCTTGTTGACTGCGTTATAGAATAATAAATACAAAAACAGATAACTTGAGTATATGCACATACTCCTTATAACCCTGGTAAAAAACGGAAGGGCTACCGCGTCGCCTGTCAGATAAATCGAATTGCGATAGGAATTAATCGCCACTTGTAACGACAGAGTTCCAGTCTGAGTTCTTAAAAATTGAATTACCAGATAGAGATTCACAACCTGGATGACCGTCCAAATAATAACTCTTACTTTTTTTACGGAAATTTCTGAGCCATCATTCCTTCTTACCGCCTCTGCCAGATTACCATTCAGCCGATATTTATGCTGAAAAAATAAAGACACGAACACAATCGACGCAAAACCAGCCAAAACAACTAAGAGCGTGATTGCAGAAAATTCTAAATTCCACCGCTTTGCATATATCATGCAGCCAATCAACGCTAAAATAAAGCATACGAGCAATCCAAACTGCGGAGTTAAAAGATATCTCTTGAACGACAACATACAGATTGCCAGCATTGTCGTCAATACACATGTTAAAAAGATAATAGAAACCATACGGAAAATGTCCTCTTCAATTTTTAAACGCTTTTATTTTCTGAATACTATCAAATATTCATCAGACAGCATATTCCGAAGCGTTGCGTAGTGTTTATGATTTTTAATCTGAAAAAACAGTAATTTTACCAGCGCTCCTCTTTTTAACATCCTGGCTCTTTCTGTCACAAAACGGATATGTCCATTTATAATTTTTACTTTGTCATCCATGCCTTGCTCTTCGCATCTTTTTACAAAAAAACCGCAAAGCCTGACGCTCTCTTTCATTTCCTGATATCTTCTTTTTTTGCTTAATGATAGTTCCGGAGTCGAAGCGCTGTCTGAGTGCCGTCTGTATCTCATGGTTATTCTGTTAAACAGATATAATCCATCGTTGATTGCCGCATAATTCCACAACATCTGATCATGCGGCTCATGAATCAGGTCTTTTTCCCACAATTTATCAATCAGTGATTTCGCTGCACAATACGTACATCCGGGCCGCATTAACGTAAGGGCGTGCTCCTGAAACGGCAGCCGCGTAACTGAACCGTCGTTTTTATTCAAGCCGGGTATTCTTACTTTTTCTTCTCTGTCAATATCCATTACAGAATAATTAGAGACAAGCAGTGATATGCAAGGATTATTTTCCATAACCTTCTTCATTTCATAAATTTTGTAATCATGCCATACATCATCCTGATCGCATAAAAAGATGAAATCTCCCCGGCATTTTTGGAAGGCAATTCTGAAATTACGTTTCCAGCCCTGATTTTCAGGATTTTGGAATACCACCCAGCCAGATAGATTTCGCTCCCGTATATAATTGCAGACATATTCATATGTACCGTCCGTTGAACAGTCGTCGATAATCACAACCTCTTCCGGAGTATATGTCTGTCCTGCAATCGAGTCTAATTGTTCCTTTATGTACTTCATTCCGTTATAAGTTGTCAATGCGACAGAAACAGTCATGCTTCTACTCCTTTTTAACCAGCTTCCTCAGTTTTGACATCAGGATTTCCGCTTTCTTCGTTCCAAAAATCCTGAGTATCAGATAGTAGGCATAGGACACGGGATACATTCTCATATCAAGTTTTTTCAGCATATCCCAATACTCTTCAAAATACTTGATTCCTTCCTCTCTTGCCATCGATAATCCGGAATAAGAATGCAGGGAATATTGCTTTTCAAACGCCTTGATGATATGGCATCCGGTCTCTTCATCAAATTTTCTTATGGTTTTTATGAGTGTTCTATTAAATTCCAGATTTGACTTCACACTCTTTCGGTTCGCCAGAAGCTGATTCCCACCGCTTGAATCGGATATGCCATACGCATTTTCACCGTCTCCTACGCACACAACCATTGGTTCGTTTATATAATATGCGCCATATCGGAACATCATCTGCAAAAACAGATATACCTGAAAATAGTTATAATTAACGAATTGCGATGCGTCGAAATCCTGGACAAATTTTTTCTTGAATATCAAACCAGAAAATAAAATAGAGTCATAGACATACTTCGCTGCGTTTTCTTCTCCGGCAGATATATATCCATTACAACTTCTCACCCTGTCCCTGGTCTTGTCTCTCGAATATATAAACGGACCGTAGAGTACGCCGCATTTCTCTCCATTTTGTTTCAATATCGGAATCAGCCTGTCAATACACCCCTCAAAGACAATATCATCATCGCTCATAAAGAAAATATAATC
Source organism: uncultured Lachnospiraceae bacterium (assembly GCA_947564305.1). The sequence continues at coordinate 2,800 of CANOBT010000161.1, forward strand.
GCCCCGGCATTTCTGAATGATTGCGCCAAGATTCCTGTCATATCCTAAATTCACTTCATTAGTGGTAAAACGAATATCATAAGGACTGCTTTCTTTCATCTTTTCAACCTCGGCTTTGAGCTGAGCAGACTGCGGTGAATGATCTTCGCTTACCAGAATTTCTATATCATCCACATATTTTGTTCCAATGCTGTTAATACACCTTACTAATTCATTCATGCGTTTATAGGAGGTAATGCCAATAGAAAGAATCTTACTCATGCTTCTGCCCCTCCGCTAAAACGGTGCAGACCGCCAGAGACTCCCCGCCCTATGATTATCAAAAATATCGTCCTTTTTACCCCCCCCCCTTATAAGAGAGGAATAGAGCGCCAGATATTGCTCTATTGTTCTATTAACTGAAACATCATACATCATTGGATCTCCCGACTCTAATTTTTTGCCTGCGTATTCCTTTATTGCTTTTTTCATTTCTTCCTTGTCCCCACGCTTCACCACACATCCGAATTTTGACGCGCTTTCCCCGCTTCCGCCCGTATCATATGTAATAACTGGCGTCCCGCAGGCAATCGCCTCAATATTCGTTGTTGGATAATTATCAACATAGGTAGGATTTACAAATACATCCGCCGCCGAATATAGCTCTGCCAATTCCTGTACTGAATTCGTATGTTGAATTCCAATAATATTCGATGGCAACGACTCCATTTGCCTATTGGTAAGACCAACCACAATAAACTGATATTCCTCATCTAATTTCTGCGACAATTCTACCAAATCCATGAGCCCTTTTCTTTCATCCCATATTGCCGCTACTCCTAATGCAATCTTTTCCTTTTTGATTCCATATTTTTTCCTGATATCATGCTTGACCGGCTTAAAATTCTTTGTGTCAACTCCGTTATGTATCACATGAATCGGGTATATACCTAAGAACGACTTTTTTGTAATGTCCGCAAGCCAATAGGACGGAACCACGATATTCAGTTTTGTCAAACTCCTTATCAGGTTTCTTTTTCTCCTCCAATTCAGCTCTGATCTATCCAGTAAGCTTTCCGGGTATGCTTTTTTCCTTGGGCAATCAAAACATCCCTCAATATATCTAAAACATGGAACCCCTACACAGAAAGCTGCATGACCGGTAAATGCCCACATATCATGTAAAGTCCATACAACCGGCTTATTTCTCTTTTTCAAAAAGTCAAAAAGGAGTGTTATATTCAGATAATAGCCATGAATATTATGAAGGTGAATGATATCTGGATTATATTCCTCTACCCATTTTATAAATTTTTTCGTTGCCCTGACGCTCCCGTATCCTTGTGCGTCAAACAGGCGCGACAACGCCGCGTGTGATAAATTATCAATACCATTCCCAACTCTGATGGACATATCTTGGAACTCAGCAGGCGCTTGCTTCCTGCCGTATGCTATTTTCACTTCATTGCCTGACTGCTTTAGAGCATAGGCAAGGTCTGTACAGATTCTTCCAGTGCTTCGGATGCCGCATACAACATTAACCATCAGTATTTTCATTCCCATTATCCCTGTTTACTGCTAATAATTTCATAGCACCTTTCCACGTGGTAATTATCGTTTAAGTAAGCGAACCCCTTTTCACCTTGCAGCTGTATATTGCTCTTTACCGCCTGCTCTACATATTTCACAAAACCATCCACATTATCACTTTCACACCACCATCCAAATCCGCCGTCCATAATTACCCTGCCGATATCGGTATTCGGATCTGTGACCGCCAATACCGGAAGTTTCGCAGACATGTATGTAAGAATCCGGCTGGGAAAATTCGGAATAGTAAAGCAGTGATCCAGGAAAATCATTCCCACATCGCAGGCACCGACCATATGGTCATAGTCTTCCTTAGGGAGTTTTTTCATAAGCTTAACATTCGCTGGATGTTCAGAATGAATAAATGTTTCCAGTTTTCTATACTCACTGCCGCTTCCAACGATTAAGAAATGTGCATCTTTTTCTTCCCGGCACCTTCGCAGACATTGAATCAGAAACGGGATTCCCTGTGGCTTTCCAAGATTCCCGCCATAAACGAAAACTTTTTTATCTAAGGGAATCCCATATTTTTCTCTGATTAATTTCCTTTTCTCATCGTCCACACTCTGATCGATTACTTCCATTGCATTAGGACAGATTTCCATTTTTTCTTGTCTGATTCCGGGGTTATTCTTTATTATGTAATCTACGTTTGCCTGAGACATGCAGCCGATGCGATCCGACAATGCATACAATCTTTTTTCTTTAGCGCGGAAATAATGATAAACCAGGCTTTTTACACCATCCTTTGACATCATCCCCAAATCAACTGCATTCTGAGGAAATATATCTTTCAGAAGCAAATAACTCCTTGCCCCGTCTCTTTTCTTCACATACTCAACCACTTTACAGAAAGTAATCGGAGGTGTAGAATACATGACTAACTCAAACCTGACATCAGAAAAATACCGCTTTATCGCCTTGATAAAAATCGGCTCAACCTTCATCTGCTCGACGCCTTTTTTCAGGATATTACAAGCGCCTGTGACATCCCCGGTTTGAATACGTAAAATATGGGAACTCTTCTCATGAATCATTTCCGTCTTCCTGCCCGTTTTCTTCTCATTCGGAGTTATGGTATATATCTCATGCCCGTGATCGCGGAAGCAGCGTAACAAATCCGGATAAATAGAATGCGCCTCTATGCTGTCAAATCTCCCTATAGTTAAAAACAGGATGTTCATATTTTTCCTCACCCTATTTCCTGATAATTTTTAACTCGTTATACTTCATCATATAAATGCCTTCCTCATAGGCGCCAATATGCTTCCTATTTGCCCTGCCGTTCAAGTTATTCCATATTAGCTCCATGTGATTGCAGCCGGATTCATAGGCGTGCGGATATCCGCCGCCAAACCGCGGATTGATCTCAGAAATGTAGTATTGTCCGTTGATACGAAAGATATCGATATCAATCTGCCCTTTAAAACCAGCTTCCAGCACAAATTTCTCAATGAACGCAAACAGTTCGGGATCTTTAAAACTGACAGCTTTATCCGTTTCCCCGGCGCGCATATGAATTTTTTTCTTTGTGAAAATAGACACAACTTCGCCTGAGAGCATATCTATGTACACGTCTGCGCCGATCTCCTGTCCGTTGAGAAACTCCTGAATCATCAGGTTATCTTCATGGGTAAAAAGATTATCAACCGTCTCCTTGTCATAGACCTTGGAAATGCTGATGGAGGCGGAACCATACGCAGGTTTCACAAATACCGGATAAGTTATGCCGCCTTCTTTTACCTCCTTATAAAACTTGTCCCGCTCCATCCAAGACCGCGCGCAGTTGTATCCGCGAGAAGCTAACCACTGATACATCCGGTATTTGTCTAATGCGAGTTCACACAGCTCGTAAGAGCTTCCAATCACCGTCGTCCCGATGGCTTTGAACTTCTCTTCGTTCGCTGCCAAAAGGCTCAGCTCAGGATCTATCAGGCTCAAAATGCCATGAATCTTTTCCTTCTTGCAAATACTTAATATTACATCCAAATACCCAGATGCAGTTATGGGCGGTACAATATAATATTTGTCAGCATCATAAATTGCTGGTCCCAGTTTGCTTGAATCCGTAGCAACTACCTCTCCGTCATCTCTTACCGTGTTTCTAAAATATTGGACAATTTTATTTCTGGTTCCAGCCGCAAGTATCAGGATGTTCATATTCTTCTTCCTCCCTGAAAATATCAAAAAATAACGGCGTCCCGCCTGTATGGATGAACAACACATTTTTATTACGAATTTCCGCCAAATACTCATCCATCCCCAAAAACGCCTTACCTGTATATGTCATATCCAACGGAATACCATATTGTTTCAGCACATTTTCTACAGTCTCTTCTACCTTTCTCTCCCTTTTCCCATACCCGTTTGCATAATCATCAACAAATATTGTCGCACCTTCAGCAGCATCCATATCCGCATCTTCTCCTAAATAAGATTTTATACTTTTCAATACAACATCCCGCCCTCTTGGATTCTTCCGCGCGATACTGATACCGACAACCTTTCGCTCATCGCCGTTCATAATCTGCCCGCAAACTAACCCTGCATGGGTAGTTCCTGTCCCTGATGCAAAAAAGATATAATCAAAGAAAACCCCTAATTCCTTTTCTTGTTCTTTTATTTCCCCATAGCACTGTACATAAGCCTCTGTTCCGATATTACCGTGACCGCCGCCTTCAATGAAATAAGGGTGATATCCGTCCCTGCTTAGCTCATTCAATTTCTCTTCAATCGTGTCATGGACCCTGTCCACGGGAACTGTGATAATCTCTGCCCCGAATAACTCCATCATTCGGCTGTTGAAGGTCTTTTTACTTACCTCCTTCGGGCTAATAACACAACACTTCAAACCTCTCTGGCAACATATATTAGCAACCACGCGACAATGGTTGGAGCTTCCGCTGCCATACGTCACAACGCTGTCACATGCACTTTGCTCAATCTCCCGGAGGAACAACTGTACCTTACGCGCCTTATTGCCGCCAAATGAAAATGGAATCAAATCTTCCCGTTTCATCCAGAGACGATTGCCTTTAAAATCTCCCAGAGATTGTATTATCGTTTTGTACTTCAAAACTGCCGCCTCCCTGACTGTGTTATTTCGTATACCTTATCTGACGAAGTCCGCCCACAGGGCATGCATTACGGTGTGCCCTTAGGTATAATCGTCTACACCAAGCTGGAAATCTCTTCTGACTGCATCAAAATCCGTAAAATAGAGAATCAAATCCTCTCCTTCTTTATTCAGAATCCTTAGATTCTTATTAATCGCATCAATCTTCTCAATCATTTCCTCGCATGTTGCGCCATAAGCCCTGATAACTCCCATGGCGCTATGATATCTGGCTCTGCTTCCCTCTCTCTTAGGCATATCAATGATGACGTCGGGAATCTTTGCAACCTCATCAAGCCCAATGATCTTTGCAATCTTATCCTCTTTTACGGCAAACAAATAGTAAGCAGCCGCGCTTCCCATATACAAACCGGTAAGGGCTGCAGGAAGATTCGCCGCAGTATGCTTCACACCCAGGCTAATCTCTACCATCCATTTGATAGAATTGAAACCGCATACTTTTTCATAGGATGCATAGGACATATCGCCGCCGTATCGGTAGCCGCACTCAATCAGGTAAAAATGCCCATCGTCGTCAAGCATCACTTCTACCCACGCAATACCTTCTTTAAACTCAGCTTTCTTGAATACTTCAATTACCTTTTCATTGGCTTCTTCAATAAATTGTTTCAGGTGTCCTGACGAAGTGTTCATCAAGGAGTAGAGATTTGCCAGCTGCCCTGGCTGATGATGCTCCCTACTGAAATAAAACAGGTTAATTTCTCCGTCCGCCAGAATATAGTTCACCGTCCATTCCGGTCCATGAAGCTTGCGCTCAACAATAATTGTCTCGTTGTCCGAAACGCTCTTCGCATACCTGTATGCCTCTCTGAGTTCTTCTACATTCCTGCAATAACTCATTCCTCTGTTACCGCTTTTGTCAACAGGCTTCACTACCACAGGAAACGGAATCTTTGCAAGCTCCTCGTCTGACATATCCTCAGAGTAATGCACATCCTCAGCAATCCTCGCTCCTACCTCTTTACACACCTCTTTGAATTTACTCTTATCTGTAGCAACTTCCCACGCCCTATCGCTTTCGCAATAAATGGGAAGATGAAGCCTTTTACACAGTTTGCGGGCGCAATTGATGTTAAAATCGCTTGCACCAACCATAATTGCAGTAATATTTTCTTCAATACATTTTTGTTCCAAAGAATCGATATCCGTTGTGCTGATCATCCATGCTTCATCTGCAATTTCTTTCGTAGGCGAAGTTTCCATCAAATCTGTGACAACTAGATAAATCCCCAGGTTTCTAGCTTCAACCGCCATGTCATAAGTTCCATAATCGCTTCCAAGAATCAAAGCTTTACGTCCCATTTTTATCCTCCTGCCATCCATGTTGAATGGACTCATTATTGATTAGAAAGTGTCTCTTTTGAATACTGCGATAACGGTTCTTAATAGAATCAATATATCCATTCTAACCGAAAAGTTCTCCACGTATCTGACATCTACCGTAATCCTTTCATCCCAAGTCGCATCACTCTTCAATTCAACTTGCGCCAGACCTGTCAAACCCGGAAGCAACTCAAATCTTTTTTTTGCCCATTGTGGATAATTCTGATATCCATCATAAGGATGATAGGTAACAGGCGGGCGCGGTCCCACTAATGACATGTCCCCTTTAAGAATATTAAATAACTGGGGGAGCTCATCGAGACTGCTTTTTCGCAGTATCTTTCCTATTTTTGTGATTCGCGGATCACTCTTTTCGTTTATATAGACGCCCGTTCCCATATGTTCCGCATTGACAACCATTGTCCGAAACTTTAAAATCTGAAACGACTCGCCATGTAATCCAAGCCGCTCTTGCTTAAATAGAACCGGACCTTTTGACGTACATTTAACCAGCAATAGGATAGTCAAGAGGATTGGACTGATTAGGATTATACTAATCAGGCTTACAAGAATATCTAACATCCTTTTTATACTTAGATTTAACATCCTCATTTTCCACAACCTCATTCATCTGCCTTTGATTGACAATTATAGGAAACATCTGTGAATAATGTCTATCACCATATCCTGCTGCTCAGGCGTCATCTTATTGTCGCTTGGCAGACACAATCCTCTTCGGAAAATGTCTGCGCCAACGTCAATACTGCTGCTGGCGATATACGCATTCGTACTACCTCTTCCATTTCCCTGTGCCGTCACAAAGGGATGTGTACGGTAAATTGGCTGCAAATGCATCGGTTTCCAAATCGGCCTGCCTTCTGCGCTAAATGCGGCCAAGGCCTCTAAGATTTCGGTCGGGCAGGATTTTTTGCTCTCCCTGAGGTACAAAGCATCTGTTTCTCCTCTCACCGTCTCACACATCGCTTCTTCGTCAATTATGAGACAACTCAGCCAAAAGTTAGGAATGCTCTCTACTCCATATGGGTTCATCTTCACAGGAAGATCTGCCAATCCGCTCTGATAACGCTTATAGATTGCCTTCTTCTGTCCAATATGTTCTTCCAGATATGGGATTTGACCTCTCAAAACTCCTGCAATAAGATTGCTCATCCGGTAGTTATATCCAAGCTCCTCATGTTGATACCAGGGAGCATTTTCCCGGCTCTGTGTAGACCACTTCCTGACTTTATCCGCATCCTCCCTGTCATCCGTCAGGAGAAACCCTCCGCCAGAACCGGTTACGATCTTATTACCGTTTCCAGACAAGATGGATGCCGTACCAAAACAGCCTGTTTGGACATGTTGATAGGCAGCTCCAAAAGACTCAGCAGCATCTTCCACAATTAAAGCGCCATGACGGCAGGCGATTTCCTTGATCACGTCAATCTTTCCCGGCGTGCCATACAGATGCGCCACAACAATAAGCCTTACATCTGGATAGAGTTCAAACGCCTGCATAAGAGCCGCCGGATCCATATTCCAAGTATCGCGTTCTGTATCGATAAAAACTGGAATGCCGCCTTCATAACAGATAGGATTCACTGTCGCATCAAAAGTCATGTCGGAAGCGAATACCCGCTTTCCTTCCAGTACGCCATGTCCCACTGCCGGCTTGCCATAGAGCTTTTCTCCGCATAGCTTAATGGCAAGATGGAGGGCTGCAGTACCGGTGGACAGCGCTACCGCAAACTTCCGGCCAACTTTTTCCGCCACCTGCTTTTCAACTTCATCTATATTTTCTCCAACTGTAGATACCCAGTTCGTCTGAATTGCGTCGTCCACCCATTTCTGTTCATCACCATGCATCGTTGGAGAGGACAGCCATACTTTTGATTCAAATGGTTTTATGCCGTCGAATCGGGGATCTGTAAAAAAATTATTCATTCCTACCCACATCTCCTGTTTCTGTTTGTTCTGTTTCTCCTACCATCTCAATCCCCAGGTAAATCACCGTCTTACTCCCCATAAACTCTACCTCCACCGCCGCAGTCCTCTTATGCAGGTTCACTTTCTTAATCTGTCCTTCCAGATTTATAAGCGGTCCGGACAAAATTTTAATCTTTTTTCCTTTTTCTACTGCAACTTTAGAAATCTCTGCCTCTAACACATTGTTCTTCCCTGCCCCATCCTGAAGTTTCCCCATCATCCAGACATCCGCTTCCGGCAATGGGAAAAAATATTCCTCACAACGCCCAAGCATACGGGTCAGTCGCGGAATCTGTTTTAATTCTTCATATAATAACTGAGGTTGTTCTGTAATCAGGAATACATACCCTGGAAATAGCTTCTCCGTCACCTCATGCCACGCTCCCTGGAACTTCTTCCTGAGTCTGCGCGTAGGAATAAAGCATCTTTCTAAAATTCCCTCAGAAACCATGCTTTCCACTAACATGACCGTCCGGTTTTCCTGACCGGAAACCACCTGCATTACGTACCACATACACGTTCTCCCTGCTATTTTTCCGCCCAATATGCATGGCTTCGCCATCCATGCCCATACTTATACAGCCACAGTTATTACCTCTATGTCTATCATTCCTGAACCCAAGTGCCAAAGCTTCAAGGGGCATTCCTGATATCCTTTGTACTACCTATATTTCTCCGTTATTTCCAATCCTACTTGAATGTAACTTAATTCCCCGCCACTTCCTATCACAGTCCGGATATGCGCCAGCCGTTTGTGCCGGTCAACCTTACAGATCCGATTCTCCATTCCTTTCAGCGGACCTTCTGTGATCCGAGCGGCTCCTTTGAAAAGAATTCCTCTGGACATTTTCAGATGACAAGCTTTCCCATACAGTGACTTCAAGAACTCCTCTTCTTCCGGATTTATCCTTACAGTACACCTTCCGGACTCCGATATTCTTCTAAAGTCTTTCAGTTCTTTTAACAGACGTTCTTCATTTTCACTTTCCAGCAATACGCACGCCGGGAACAAAAGCCTTCTCTCCAGATGCCACTTCCCTTCATAACGCCGCATTCTATCGTATGTTAATAGAAAAGAACTTCTAAGCGCTTTCTGTGACAAGTACTTATTACAGGACTCCATTATTCTCTGTTCTTCCTGCTCATGGCAGGTCAATAAATACCAGATAGCAATCCCTTCTTTCGTGGAGTAAGATACTCTGCGAAAAAATGATTGATTGTTTTGTTGCAATTTGGGATA
>CANOBT010000162.1 GCA_947564305.1 uncultured Lachnospiraceae bacterium
AGGATGGTATGGTTGCTTTAATCGCTATCAGACTTTCATACTGCTGGCCAGCAATATATGTACGGCTCCCGGACGGAAACCAGAAATGCAGTGATTCCGTTTGCCCTTTTTCGGGCAAAAAAATAAGGGGACAAGTTAGTGCAACCCCTTGATTTTACTGGGTTCTTCTAACTTATCCCTATATAACACGGGCATCTGCGTCTTTGCGTCTGGCTCTCTAATAATAATCGCAGATGTATAAGCCATCACTTTTCCGATTAAATGATTCGGTGTCCTTTGCTGTATGAGTGAAACTGCAAAAATAGAAAAAATGCTGATTGCAACCTGCTTTTTCACCAACTCTCATTCTCACGGTAGCGTTTTCGATACTCTGCCGGAGTCATGCCTATATATTTTTTAAAAATGATAATAAAATAACTCTGGGTAGTGAAATTTAGATATTCACTGATCACTGCCAGCGTATAATCGGAATAGATCAGCATGTGTCTGGCGGCTTCCACCCTCTCTTTTTGAACATAGTCTACCAGAGACATCCCCATCTCTTTCTTGAAAAGCCGTGACAGATAGCAGGCGCTTAGCCCCACTGCGTCTGCCGCCATTTTCAATGTAATCTTTTCATGAAGGTGAATCTGTATATAGTGTATCACTGACTCTATCTTTGCGCTGTGGCGTTGTTTTTGCTCTTTTGCTACCGCATATGTGAACTCCTCAAGTGACCGAATATAAATCTGAGATACCTCTTGGATGGAGGTACAATTTTCTACGTTGCGGATATAGCTGTCACTCATGGCAAAGGCTAACTCCTCCGGCAGTCCGCCGTTGATCGCGGCACGTGTAAAAAGGGTAACAGATGTAATCAGTAAGTTCTTATAATGACGCAATTCATTGCTTGCCAGTATGCCCACAGTTCCGTCCGGCGGAATTTGGAACGCCTCGTTCAATCCGTCAATATGTCCTTCTGTGATCACACGGCACAGAATCTTTTCATGGGCATAAGATATGTGGTACATCGTCTCCTCGCGCCGATGAAATAGCTCATGTTCCCTTATCTTTTCTATGTTCGCATCTTTTTTCATAACATCATTTCCTCTACGGTATTCTGATTATAGCCTAAAAGCCGCCGGCAGGTTTGTTTGGCTCTTTTTATGAAGCTAAAGATAATAATATCCTATGACAAGATAATAACATAATTTGCAAGATTTTGCTACTTTTTTTCTCTGCGTTTTGCTACTCTTTTTTTGAATCTTAAGGAAGGAGTTGATATCTATGAAACGTAATTTAAAACAATTGATTTCTCAAATGACTTTGGAAGAAAAAGCTGGTATGTGTTCGGGCCTTGACTTCTGGCATTTGAAAGGTGTGGATCGTCTGGGGATTCCAAGCGTCATGGTCAGCGATGGACCTCACGGGCTGCGTAAGCAAGAAGGAGAAAGCGACCATCTTGGCGTCAACGACAGCATACCGGCTGTCTGCTTTCCTCCTGCATGTCTTTCGGCCTGTTCTTTCGACCGTGGATTGATGACGGAATTGGGCGAAACTATTGGGAAAGAAGCGCAGGCCACGGATGTATCCGTTGTTCTGGGTCCGGCGGTAAATATCAAGCGTTCCCCGCTATGCGGTCGGAACTTTGAATATTATTCTGAGGATCCCTATCTGGCAGGGGAAACGGCCGCGGCTTTTATCAATGGCGTACAGTCCCGGTATGTAGGGACTTCCATCAAACATTTCGCTGCGAATAATCAGGAATTTAACCGGATGAGCAATTCTTCCAACGTAGATGAGAGAACCCTGCGTGAAATTTATTTTCCGGCATTTGAGACAGCTGTAAAGAAGTCGCAGCCATACACTGTGATGTGCTCTTATAACCGGCTTAATGGTACCTATGCTTCGGAAAACGCATGGCTTTTGACGAACGTGCTCCGTAATGAATGGGGATTTGAGGGATATGTGATGTCGGACTGGGGGGCGGTCAATGAACGTGTTCCCGCATTGAAAGCCGGACTGGATCTGGAGATGCCGTCGTACGGTGAAATCAATGACCGTGAAATCGTTAAAGCGGTCCAGGAGGGCACATTGGCAGAATCCGTTTTGGACCAGGCCGTAGAGAGGATTCTGAATATTATCTTCCGCTGGATTGACCATAAAAAGGAAGAACCCTTTACCCTGGAGGATGACCATGATTTCGCGCGCTATACCGCAGAGCAGTCCATGGTGCTTTTGAAAAATGACAATATACTCCCACTAAAATCAGATGAAAAGGTAGCATTTATCGGTGAATTTGCGAAAAAGCCGCGTTTTCAGGGCGGCGGAAGCTCGCACATTAACAGTTTCCGAGTCAGCAGTGCGATGGATGCTATTTCACAGATGGAGCAGATCGTCGGAAACGTAACCTATGCAAAAGGATTTCCGGCGGATCAGGATGTCTACGATGAGATGCTTGCCGCAGAGGCAGTAGAGGCAGCGAGCAAGGCAGACAAGGCCGTCATTTTCGCCGGACTTCCAGAAAGCTTCGAATCGGAAAGTTATGACCGGATTCATATGCGCCTCCCGGAGTGCCAGAACCGTCTGATTGCTGAAATCATCAGGGTACAGCCGCAAACTATCGTTGTCCTGCACAATGGCTCCCCAGTAGAAATGCCATGGCTTGCTGAAGCAAAAGGACTGCTGGAAGCTTACCTGGGCGGACAGGCTGTCGGAGAAGCGGAGGTTAACCTCTTATATGGAAAGACCAATCCCTCTGGAAAACTCGCAGAGACGATTCCATATAAGCTTTCCGACAATCCGTCCTATTTAAACTTCGGAGACAGAGAAGAAACCGTTTACTCTGAAGGCATATTTGTGGGATACCGTTATTATGATACCAAAGAAATGCCGGTAGCGTTCCCATTTGGCTATGGGATGTCATATACCACATTTGCATATAGTAACCTAAAGCTCGATAAGGAAGAACTGACGGATAAGGATTCTTTAACAGTCAGCGTGGACATTACCAATACCGGACATATTGCCGGAAAAGAAATCGTCCAGCTATATATCAGGGATAACAGTGGCGCATGCAGACGTCCGGACAAGGAATTAAAGGGATATGAAAAGGTGAATCTGGAACCGGGCGAGACGAAAACGGTGATTATGACGCTGAATAAAAGAAGCTTTGCCTGGTACAACAACGATCTGAAGGACTGGTATGCGGCCAGCGGACAATACGATATTCTGGTGGGAGCGTCCTCCCGGGATATCCGTCTGACAGGCTCCGTACAGATGACATCATCTGTCAAGCTGCCGCTGAAACTTCATTTGAACACGACACTGGGCGAGCTCTTTTCTGACGAAAGAACCCGGGATTACGGACAATTTTTGAAAAGCAAGATGGATTCCTTCTTTGGAGGGGCTTCTGGAAATACAGACAATGATGAAATGAGCAATGCCATGGCAGCCTCCATGCCTATCCGTAATTTGATTTCTGTAGGACTGTGCTCAAAAAAAGAAGTCATGGATGGGATCAATAAGCTGACAGAGACTCTAAAATGAAAAAAGAGGAATCCGGAGAATTTAGGATGTAACAGTATCAATGAAAGAGAAAGGAATGAAAAAAATGAGTAATGAATCAATAAAAGTACCGGAAAAACAAGGAAAGCTCAGTAAAGCATTTGTATGGTTCTATGTAACTGCCGGAAACGGCGGCGCAATGGCAATATTAGCAACACTTGCAACCTATTTTTCTTTGTACGCACAGGAAACCATCGGAATTACTGCTGCGCAGTTGTCGGTTATCCTGCTGGTCTGCTCTCTGTGGGATGCGATCAATGACCCGTTGATGGGAGTAGTATGCGAGACCTATAATCCTCCGTGGGGACGGTACCGCTCATGGTTTATTTTCACACCGATTTTATTGCTAGTAGATATGTTCCTGTTGTTCAGCAATCCGGGATTTATCCAGGGAAACACAATGGTAAAATGTATTTATGTATGTGTCACCTATATGTTCAGCGGAATGATCGTAACAGCATATTCCATGCCGCACATGGCAATTTTGCCGGCTATGACACTGGACGATCAGGAACGTAACAGCGTTGTTGCAAAAGGCGGCGCAGTCAGTGCACTGATGTTTACAATTGCATCTACATTCTCTACTCAGTTAGTAGAGATTTTTGGCAGCTATCGTAATCTAATGTGTACATATGCGATATTTGCATTGATTTCATTTTGGGGATTGTATAAGACGTCAGAAGAACGTTATGTCGTGCCAAAGGAAAAAGGAGAAGGTGGATTGAAGCAGTTGATCTTTGTATTCCGCCATAAAGAAGTCTGGCCGGTTATGCTGGTATGGTGCCTCGCGGCTGTTTCTTACGGTTTTATGTTTTCTTCTTCCGTATATTATGCACAGTATATTCTTGCAGGACAGAGAGTAGACTTTGCGACCATGGATGATGGCATGATAGGAGCAACTATTGGTGGTACGATTTCTACCTATATGGGATTTATCTCTGTGGGCGCTCTGATTTCCATGATGGTGTTGATGCCGATTTTCCTGAAAAAGTTTAAGGCAGGATATAAGACAATGGCAGTCTCCCAGATTTTGACGATTGTATGTTATGTGATTCTGTATTTTACAGGGCGCATGAATTATACATACTGCTGTATCATGTCTTTCATTGCAACGGCAGTAGGTTCTATGGTGAATCCTTTAACAAATGTACTGCTGAACGATACGATTGACTTTATCATGCTTAAAGAAGGGAAACAATTGAACGGCATTGTCGCGTCCGTCAAAGGATTTGCGCAGAAATGCGGTAATACGATCACAAACTCCGGAATGCTGGCATTTCTGGCAATCTGCGGGTTTAACGCGCAGTTAGGTCCATTCGGACAATCCGAGGCTGCTATCGAAGGAACAAACATGATTCGCTTTCTGATCCCGGCATTGGTTTCTGCTGTGATCTTTATAATCATGATTTTCTATCCGCTCAAGAAGTTCTTCCCGGAGATTGCGGAGATGAAGGCCAAAATGGCTTTAGATCAAAAAGCTTGAACTCAGGCATTTTAATGGAATAGGCTACTTTACGTAGTTCGCGGAGAATCTAGTTGAACTGCGCTAAAGCAGCCTCGTCCATACGGTGAAAAAACGGGAAAGGGTTAGCTGTGACGCAAGTGCCTTTTTTCCCAAATAGCGCACATGACAGGCTCGTTGGCCAGTTCTTCCGCACAGTCATCCTCAAAATAAGCGGTAAATATCTGGTAAATGGAACATTTCCGATGCTTCTCTGGGCACCGAAGAACTGGCTCACATGGAGATTGTCTGCGCCATCGTCCACCAACTGACAAGGGATCTGTCTCCTGAAGAATTGAAGAAATCCGGCTTTGACAAATACTATGTAGACCATACTCTAGCACTTTGGCCGCAAGCTGCAAGCGGCGCTCCTTGGACCGCGACTTATTTCCAGTCCAAAGGTGATCCGATCACCGATTTGCATGAAGATATGGCTGCAGAACAAAAAGCCCGCACCACCTATGACAACATCCTGCGTCTTGTAAAAGACCCGGATGTAGTCGATCCAATCAGATTCCTGAGACAGCGTGAGGTTGTGCATTATCAGCGTTTCGGTGAACGCAAGCGAAGTTATACGAGCAAAATAGAAAAAAGAAAATAGCCATGCTATTATATATTCCATTCGATTTCAATCACATCCTCATCAATATAGATTACTTTTATGAGAATGTCTGCTATCTTCTGCTTATCGTCAAGGCTTAAATCTGTCCATTTTGAAACATAATCCGTAATCTTATCCAGCTTCTCTTCCGGCTTGTTTGCAGAAAGATCAACCAGCTTTTCTTGAAAAGCTTGCTTCTCTTTATCCAGTTCTTCAATGCGGTTATTGATGTAATTCATCAGTGTTGTATTTGCATCGGCAATCTTAGCTAATAACGAAGCAATCTCTTTGTCAATTTCTGCAATGCGGATTTTGTTCTGATTATCGGACAGGGATACCGTTTGTGCCAGCTCTTCGGAAAGATACTGAAATTTTGCCAGTTCCTTCTTTATTTCCCCAAGCACATAATCTTCAAATACATCTGCATAAATGGTATGGCCGGAGCCCTTGCATTTTATGGAATACCGGGAGCCGGAACATTGAAAATAACGTCCCGCCTTTGTATTTGATTTCGTAACAGTATAGGCATATCCGCACTTCTTACATTTTACTTTCCCGGAAAGCCATGTACGTTTGCCCTTATTTGTTCTGGCAGATTGTCGGTTATTCATGATTTTCAGCCTGCATTTTAACCACGTTGCTGAATCAATCACTCCCTCATGAGGCGCTAAGACCACATCCCGATCCACCAGATCATACTGTTTCTTCTTTTTTTTATCCCCGTTACAGCCTTTGTAGAGGAAAATACCATTCCTGCCAATATAATCAGATGCCGGATTTACTAAATGAGAGCCTTGGCTTTCAAAGAAATTATAGACGTCAATATCCGCTTTCACATATACCGGATTCCGTACAATCTCACTGAGCCTTGCCGTACACCATACAGTACCTCTCTTTTCCGTATAGCCACGATTCAAGAGTTCACGCATGACCGCTCCCAGCGTCATGTCCGTTTCCGAATAAAGCTCATAAATCAATTTAATCTGTTCTATTTCTTCTGGTTCCGGCACAAAGCGTGATGTATGTATTCCGTTTATAATGGCATTTTCCAATTGGAATCCAAACGGAACACGTCCGCCCATATAGTACCCTTTCTGACTTTTGGTATAATACGCGTCAGCAACTCGCTTCTGGATGGTTTCTCTTTCAAGCTGCGCAAACACAATACTGATATTCAGCATTGCATTTCCGATTGGTGTAGATGTATCAAATTTCTCCGTGGAGGATAAAAACTCTACATGATATTCCTGAAATATTTCCATCATATTCGAAAAATCAAGAATCGAACGGCTGATTCTGTCCAGTTTATAAACGATCACACGTTTAATCTTTCCTGCCTTGATATCCTGCATCATTTGAGAAAATGCCGGCCGGTTGGTATTTTTTCCGCTGAAACCTTTGTCAATGTACGTTTTATAGTCACCTCCGCGAGTTTCATATTTACAAAACTCAATCTGGCTTTCAATGGAGATACTATCTTGTTTGTCTAGTGACTGTCTTGCGTATAGCGCATCTATCGGATACATCATAGTACATACCTCCCTACGATGTGTAAGACAGTCACTCTCCACTACTCCTAGCATACCACAAACAGGTGTTCATTTGAAGCGGATATCCGCCGTTTCTAGCGGTAATTTTTAAAAATTTGATAAAGCTCCCGGCGCATTTCCCGCTTCATTTTAGCCGCTGTTTCACTGGAATATCGTGGATGTTTACTGATTACACGAAAATGCATTTTGTCAACATGAATCTCTCTAAGCTGCTTACTTTCCATTGCCTGGTTCATAAAAATCCCCCTAAAACATCTTATTTCTGCTAAAATTTGTCCTATGCCTATTTTTACAAAACAGTCCAGACCGAGATTGCAGTTTCTTTGGCGAACGCTTTTTCACGTTCCTCTTAAGCAAATCGCCGTATCTCCGAAAAAAGATTGTATGTTAGGAAAATCTTGGATATAATAAGAATTGTGCTGATGCGTGGGGGAGGTCATCAGCCTGACATCTGTTGACATATTATATATTGAACGAAGGAGGTTTCGGATAATATGATTAAAGATTTTATTATTAACAATTATCGTGGTCTTCAAAATCTGGCTTTAAAAGATTTGAATAAGATCAATGTATTTGTCGGGCCGAATAATTGCGGGAAAACCTCTATATTGGAAGCAATCATTCTGTCCGGTATGTTTGATGATGTGGATTTATTGGTAGATACATTAAAATCAAGATATCACAATTTTTCTCCGGAATACTTTAAGTCACTTTTTCCAGTTGGACAAGAACCAGTAATTGATCTCCAAACCCAAATGGATCATAGCGATAAAATATTTCATACAAATTTGAGATATGAAAAAAGTCAAATTATTACGAATGATGAAGCAGCCAGTATCTCAGAAGTTTTTGAATTACAATTTTTCTGTAGTTATGATGATATAGACAAAGATAGTTCCGAAAACTTTATTGTACGTTTTGAAGATGTGAAAGATGGCCTTAAAATCGTAATTGGCAAGTCGCCCGATAACAATGTTTTAAATATGCATATTCCATGTAAATTCGTATCCTTTTCCAGATTTGAAAGTTCAGCACGTCTGATAAGCGATATTGATAAAATTATGGAACGGAATCTGCGCCAGGAGCTAATAGACATTTTAAAAATATTTGACGATAAAATCACCAACTTTGAAGTCGTTGGAAAAGACAGAACGATTAAGATTTTTAAAGAAACTCAGAATGCACCATTAACATTATATGATTATGGAAATGGTATGTACAAAGCCTTTTTTATTGCTGCTTCTGCTTTATTGTCTAAAGACGGTATTTTATTAGTCGATGAAATCGAAGCGGGAATTCATAGTAAAGCTTTAAAGGATTTTATCCAAAAACTTTTAGATGTCTGCCCCATTTACAATGTTCAGGTTTTTCTGACCACACACAGTTTGGAGTCCATAGACATTATTCTCGAAGATTGTCAATCCCGATTAAATGATGTGTCCATATATCATATTCGGAATAAAGAAAGACAGCTGCGAAAAAATATAGCGGAGAAAAACTTTTCACTTTACGAAATGAGATAGGATTTGATGTACGATGAATGCGGATAAACAAAGGTAATATCGATGTGGCTGTAAAACAAGCTAATGGATGCAGCAAAATCCCTGATAAAATAAGTTTATTGGCTGAACTTATGGACAAATTGGAATCTTATGATACCTTTGGTGGTTTCCTCGTTTTCTGCGATACCGATTTAAATACGAAAGAAGAAATCAGAAATGATTTTTCAAAAAAAGAAGCTGTACAGGAATTTTATTCCGATAAAGTACAATTCGGCGCTATTTCTACGGTTCTTAAACCGGATAAACCTATTCGATTTGCGATCAAAGATAAACTGATCAAATCAGAATATCTTGACAAATATATGGAATTGCCTGAGTTTAAAGACTTACATAACTTCCTGCAAAATAATCTTGTATCATAAAACGCGTTATCTTAGTTCACTTTTATATATGATTTGCCAGTCAAAAGTCGATTCCCGGCTCCCCTCTGTCACCCATCATTTTGTCGGAAGGGAAAACGAACTAAAAGAAATCGAAGAACAGCTACAACATGAACACTGTGTTTTTCTGGAAGGAATCGGCGGAATTGGGAAATCAGAACTTGCGAAGTCCTACGCAAGCCGTTATAAAAAACAGTATTCCAATGTTTTGTATCTACGATATAATGAGAGTCTGCGCCGAACGCAGCCAAAACATTGACTGCATCTGGCATGGAAGCCAGAGATTTCCTGCAGGCGCTGCGCACAGAGGGATTAAGCCTGACCAATCCGAATAAAGTAGTCCTAACCAAAGATAATATGTCGCACAAACAACGGCTTTATCAACATATCCAGACCTTGTTTCAAATACAAGGATTATCGCCGGATGCTCTTGATACTCTCAGAAACATAGTGCTTATGCCGAAAAAAGGAATTTTTGAAAACTGTATTGTGTACGACATGGATGTACCTTACTACAATGCATTGCTGAATACAATAGAAAGCATTTACCACAAAATAAAGTTAGATGATTCGCAATCTGCTGCATGTTCATGGATACTACGATGGCATATTTGGCAAAATACGGGCGTATGGAAGCCGTTAAAAAGTTCTTAATCTTATGAAAAATATGCCGGATTATGGGGAGAACGCGCGCCATACTGCCATTTATAACTGCTATGCAGGATATGTTGAGTATAAAAGTGGTAACTATTGCTATTCGGGAAGAATATGGAACAATTTCTTCCCATGACATGCTTGTGCAAGGACTTTCATATGCTCAGCTTCTTGCTGCTAATGGAAATTGGCAGGATGCCCGAAAACGCTTATTTGCCTGATACGATTTGTGAAAAAGATTGATGGAATGAATCTGTTTCTGGCACAGCTTTACAAATCGCTTGCTGTCATAGAAGCTCGTTCGCGGGAATTTATCAACGGCTGTTTCACCCTCGAAAACGCCATGTTTTCGACTGCGCTCTGAGGGAATAAAGCCGAAATTCCATCGTCTCAACTCTCTTTATGTCGGAAGCGATACTTACCTTTCCCGTATCCAGACACCGGCTCAATGATTCCGTGCTCTGCCATTTTCCTTAAAAGCTCAGAGGCTCTGGATGCTTTAATGTCAATTACCTTCATCACATCCGACCGTCCAAAAATCTTCTGTCCCGGAAATACCTCACGCAGCTTCAAAATATGACTTGCTGTTTTTTGCCAGAAAGCATTTTCAATGTCCGCTTTTAGAGAGTCAATGTCCGGTTTTGCCGTTTCAATGTCCGGTTTTTCTGTCTCTTTGAAGGTGCCGCTGATGTGCAATGTCCGGTTGTGAAGCGGATGATTCTCGTTCAGCAGGAGATTACGGAGGAATACCTCAAGGAATTCTGTTGTTTCATGAATTCCGTTTTTCAAGTCATTGTAATTTGCCCTGACCAGCGAATTCCGAAAATACCATGCATTCTCGGCAAAAATGTCGTTCGTTACGTCAAAGCCCAACGTGAGCAGATACTTGATGAAGAATACCGCCGTCGTTCTGGTGTTGCCCTCACCGAATACATGGATCTGCCACAGTCTGGATACGAATACCGCAAGGTGGTGGATAATCTCATCCATCGAGAGATTCTTGTAGGAAAACTTCTTCTCCTCCGAGAAATCATAATCCAGCGTCGCACGCAGTTCTGTGGCACTGCCGTAGAGCACGGTCGCTCCATTCAGCACCCATTCCTTCTTCGTAATGTTGTAATCACGAATACATCCGGCATGGGAATAAATGCCGGTAAACAGCTTCCTGTGAATGGAAAGATACTCATTCGGCGTGAAGCTGAATGCACGCTCGGAAAGAAGTGCAGCAATCCGTGCGGAAACCTTGTCGGCCTCCTCGGTGCGGTCTGACGCATCACGGGTAGGATTTTCCTCATAATAAGTCTGCAAGAGTGCGTTTGCTTCTTCAAAGGAAATCTCGCCCTCAATATTCCGAACGGCAGTATGCACCAGATATTCTGATGTTTTCAGCCCGTCAACCGCCTGCAGGCCAATGGCAGTATGCCATGCATAGCCCTTGTCCCGTTTTGCCGGTTCGGATTCTTTAATATATTCCTTAAATGGATCTTTATTCACTCCATATCACCTCGCTGTTGTTTTTGTCCCTACAAGAAATCCACCACTTCCTCAGGTGTCGTCTATCTTCAAATTATTGCTTCTAATCCCATCAGACACAAGGAATAAAAACATCAAAACAATCAAGCCCACTGTATACTTACTGCCGTCATATTTCTCACAAACATAACTATGCCATTTAAAATAATTATGATATGGCTATTTTTTCTCCACTATCTTACTGTATATTATCAATTCCTAATTTATTAGAAATCCATACGCATATTCTTTAATCCTTTTCATTTAAGCCCTCGTCCGTACTTTTACCTGTATAAAATACATAGCCGCCACTCTTTTCTTTGAGCTGTATTATACTCCAAAAACAGCAAAGCCACAAGCACCCGCTCATGGCTCGCCGTTCTTTCTCTCACTTTTCTTCACTACCGAACATATCCTGGGCTTTCCATACCAACTCAATTCGCCCTTATCCGGTCTATGGCTCTCCGCAGCACCGCCTTATTAAACTCCTGCAGAGCCGCTATCCCTTCCAAGCACAGCCTCACCTTTCTTCGAACCACATCCTTTCAAAGCCTCCATCTTATCCTCAGCTTCTTCCCTCTCCAATCCTTTCTACAATTTATCACACGCCAGGATTCCTGATCATCGTCTTTTCAATGGCGAATGCCTCTTAATATGCCTCCATATACTTCTGGAGCGCATCGGCAAACTTTCCAATATGTATCCCATCTACA
>CANOBT010000163.1 GCA_947564305.1 uncultured Lachnospiraceae bacterium
ACACGTTTTAACAGTTTTTCACTGCTTAAAATGTTTTGAAGCTGTTCGATTTCTTCGAAGGTTATGCATAATGTATATATAACTGCTTCTTGCTTGGGAGCAGTGGGATTGAAGCTAAATCTTAAATACTGGTTATCCTTAATTTCTGTTGCAGATATAGCCGTTTCGAAATACGTAGTATTTGTTTCATCCAACAATTCTATTCTTACAGTTCCGTCAGATATTCCAGTTCCCCATGTCACAAATTGTATACCAAGACCACTTATCGATTCTTCAATAGGGATTTCCTGGGAAATTTTATCGCCGCTTTGAACTTCTAAAACAGTCCCTTCTATACCCTGATTAAGATAATTTTTATAAGAGTTATTTTTTGTAATTAGTGCAAACCCATAAATAAAAAGGACTAATATAACTGCCTGTGTAATAAATAAACCAAACCAGAATTGCTTTTTTGCTAAAAATGGGGCTGTTTTATAATATATTTTTTTTAGCATCTTCACTTAAATCCTCCAGAAAATGATTCTTTTTTCTTGTAGTTTTGAAGACTGCTCTTTTAAGAGCAGCAAACTTTTCAATAAATTTCAGATTTTTGTATTTTTTTGAATGGAACAACAGCCAGGTAATGGAATGTTCTTCCTTATATTGGATAAGTTCATCAATTTGGTTAAAAATGTGCATCCAATAATCAATTTCCTTCTTATTCTTTACTATCTGCATATTTAACTCCTGTATATGATGTTCTTTTACCTGAACTGTCTGATTTATTGTTTGTATTTGACATTCCTTTTTGTGTATAGTAGTTTCTTTTTCTTTCAGTATTTGATTAATTCTTGATAGTTCTTGCCCCATCTCTGTTATGCTTAGCTCTTTCTTTTGTATTATTTGATTTATCCTTAATATTTCTTGATCTTTTCTCAGTACAACATCATCTAGGCGGTTCGCGTCTGCTGACTTTTCTAAAATAACATTATTAAGCCTTTTTATTTCTGCTTCTAGTTTAGCGAGATATTGTTTTAAAGTGGTAGTATCCTGATCATATTGTTCTGACATTTTTGTCAATTTTACATATCTATCTGCCTCTATTTGATTTTTTTCACGTAATAGCATATCAACTTGGTTAGAAGCATATAAAGCTGCTTGTGTGGATATATTAACTTGCCATCTGATAAGGCGGCGGTCATCAACTTCTTTCCATGTGTTAAAACTGCTTTTTATTTGATTTTTTTGTACCTGACAGATAAAATTGCGAATAGCTTCTGACAGTTTCCTGCTTTCTGACATGTATTTTTTTTTGTTTTCTGGCGGAGCGCTCAAAGTAAAGTTTGCATTTCCGTCCAAAAACTTCGCGGTAGAGGTTACATGCAAAAGCTCTACAAAATGTGAATATCTGGAGACATCATCTTTGTCCTTATCTAACAAGAGCAAAACAGGCGTATTGAAAGCAAGGCAGGGTAAAGCACAATGTAATCGTTTGGTGATTACGCACTTTGCATTTTGATATGTGTCTAATAATTTTTCTACCTTCGATATTCTTTCATGCCATTCTAGTGGGTTGTTTGCATAATCCACAGCATGCGTCAATTGTCTTATTTCAATATCAGTTCCCTGTAGCTCTGCGAAGACCTTATGAAAAACCTCGTCAGATACATCCACAAGGCATATATAATTTCCGTTCTCTTTTTTTTCTCTTTTTGGCAGTGTTAATGTTGCACATCCTGATAAATAAGAAGGTATACCTTTCTTTCGTAATATTTCGAGCGTGCTTGTATCGCGGCAGCCGACAGATCCGTAATTCTTTAAATATTCCCCGCCGAGGCCATCTAAAAAATCGTAACCAATACCCATATAGTCATTTGCAGAAAAATGCAGGGAGGTGCAGAATGGATATATATCTTTTGAGGGCGGCCAGTTAAATTTTTTGTGGAGAAACCACCCGCTCAAGACTACCGCTACTGGCTCTTGGCTGCCGCTTGCAAATTCATTCATCCGTTCCCGGTCTATGAGATAATCTATTTGTGGCAAAAACTGCATGACAGCATAACTTTGTATATCATCACCGATATTATCCGTTTCATCAAAATAGATTAATCCATACTTCATGAATACACCTCTTTATTTTTCAGGAATTATTTTCTATTAAACTTTTCCTGTAAGCGTCTATTTCTACATCTTTCTGCATAATAACAATATCTAACCGGTCTATCTCCTCATGATTTCCTAAAATCACTTCGTTTAATCTGTCAATTTCATCTTCTTTCTCAACTATTACTTGATTTAGCCTAAGTATTTCATCTTGGATATTGCTATTCTGTTTTTCTAAAATCAACTCTTTTTGTTTAATGACAGAATTCAGTCTTTCTATTTCAATATTTTTTTCTTTTACTACTAACTCGAGACGGTTAGCTTCTTTTTTAAAAAAGACAATTCCTTTTTTTTCTTCAGGAACTTCGTCCACATTAATTGTATCTACTATAATGGCCTGTTCTTGTCTGGCTTCCTTAGCTTTTTCGATCAATATTTTCTGTTTGTTTTTTTCTTCTTCCTCCATTACTTTAATATTTAAAATATTCGAGGCGCCAGTTTCTATAATGCTATTTTGATGACGCAATAATTCTCTCTCTTTTTTCCGCTTTGCCAATTCCTTTCGTTCCTGACTGCGCTTTTTTTTACTTTTAGAAGCAATGTACTCTATTTTTTCTCTCTCTTTTTGAAGCTTCTCTTCTTTTTCCCTTCGAAGTTTTTCCTCCGTTTCCCGTTGAAGCCGTTCCTGGTTTGCGCGTTCCTTCTCTATTCGTTCTTGTTCCCGCTCTTCTGCTTCCTTCTTATTTCGCAAAATTCTGTCATCTTCCATTATCTTGAGATACTGTTCGTGTACGTTTTTGGGTGATCCAGTCATTTTAATTCGACCTTGTTCAATCCAAATGCTCCTGTCACAAATTTTTTCTATTTGATTTGTAGAATGTGACACTATTACAATTGTTGTACCGCGCTGTTTTATTTCCAAAAGTTTTTCAAAACATTTTTTTTGGAAACTTACATCTCCCACACCTAATATTTCATCAATCAGCAGTATATCGGCATCAACATTAATAGCAACTGAAAAAGCCAATTTCATATACATACCGGATGAATAGGTTCTAATTGGATTATTTATAAAATCACCAAGCTCTGAAAAGCGTATAATATTGTGTTCTCTTTTTTTGATTTCATTTCGAGTTAAACCAAAAACTGATGCATTCAGATAAATATTTTCATATCCACTTAAATCCGGATGAAAACCCGCGCCTAACTCCAAAAGACTGGATACTCGCCCTCTTACTTCAATACTTCCTCTATCAGGATATATAATTTTGGTGAGCAGCTTCAACAATGTACTTTTACCGCAGCCATTACGACCAACGATGCCGATAGCCTCTCCCCTTTTTATGTCAAAACTTATTCCCTGTAATACTTCAAACCATTGATATTTATTTCGATTATAATGCAAAAATTTTTCTTTTAAATTATTGCTTTTGTCATTATAATTTTTAAATTTTTTGTGCACCTCATGTACTTCAATTACACTATTTTTTTCCATTTAATTGGCCTCTTAAATGCATATATTCTTTTAAACTGTGATATTTTTTATAATGTCAATATACTGCTGCACCATCAATTCTGTATTGAACATTTTTTTCTTATCCGCAGAAATTTTAGCATTCAGTTTATAGTTGTCTAAATCATCAATAACTTTTGAAAATGCCGTTATTAGAGCTTTTTTGTTGGCGGAATCTTTGCGAAGCGAAATCTGAAGCATTTCCGCATTGGTGGTAGTTACAATATCCTTATAGGCGGCAGGTACTACTTCACAATAATCCAAATAGTCAATATCCATAGCATTACCGACATTAGTTAAGATCATTGGCTTATCGCAATAAATTGCTTCTAATACTGCATTACTGCATCCTTCCTGCAATGTAGGTAAAGTAAAAATATCTACAGTCTGTCTTAAAAACGCACCCATATACTTATGTTCAAAGTATGGTACTACCTGCATATTTGCCTTTGCGGAACTGGTCGTATAAATTTTAAAAAAATCCTGATAATACCCGTTCTCTCTATTTCCAACAAAGAGTAGCTTTGCACCAGGATATTTTTCTATTAGTTCTTCCATAACGCCTATCATGCCAATTTGGTATTTTACAGGATAGAAAGAAGCGACAAAGGCAATTACAATATCTTTATCGCTTAATTTTAATGCAGTTCTCGTTAAATAATCAGGTACACAATCCGTTGACAGCTCATCAAAATCAATGCCATTATAAATAACTTGTAAATTATCTTCTCGAGCCGATGTTCGGGCGAGATAATATTTTTTTACAAAATTAGATACAGGGACTACTTTGTCCATATTATTCAGCATTTTACTGTATTCAAGAATTTCATCATTGCTTTTCCATGTATAGACATTATGCATAGTGTAAATAGCATGTACACCTCTGGCCTTCGCTTCACTACAGCCAAATGTATTATAATGATAGTGTAAAACAGTTATATGTTTTTCATATAAATAATCAAGGAAAAGATTTAAATCATTATTAAAGACAAAGAGTTCTCCTTCTGAGATTTCTTCAGCCATAATTCCGAGAATATTCTCTTGGCATAACATGTAAACCTGGTATCCCTCTTTCTTATACCCTAAGTAGAGTTTAAGCACTACCTGTTCCAATCCGCCTTTATCAAAAGTGGTAACAACAATACCAATTACAGGTTTTTCACCTTTTTGTATTATCTGTTTAATATGTGGATTTTCATTATTTTTATGTGTTCTTTTTTTGAACCATTCATATAATCGCATAGGTTTATTCCTCCAATAAATTTCCCAGATTCTTCAGGCCGATTTTGGATGTCTGTACAAGTTTGTCCAAAATGTCATAATTGCTATCCTGCATCATTTTCCGTTCTTCTTGTGACAATCGCAAACCCTTCATCAAGTCCAGATAAGTTATATACTTCATGCCTAAGTCAACGAAATCACCTATTTCCACGGATTTTAAAATAGGAATAATACCATATTTCAAATATTCAATAATTTTAGTAGGACAGGCAACGTAGTTTACAGGGCTTGAGTCCCGCAACACGAATCCCAAATCACAACATTCGTATTCTTTATACAGTTCATCAAGGGTTTTGGATTCTACCCGCATATTTGTTTCATGAGATCGCTCCCCCCATAGATTCCAGAATTCTTCTGGATTAGGAACAAAAATTTTGTAATCATATAAGTTATGGGTTGACTGGATAATATCTTGCATGAGGCTGATATTCTGCCATGGCTGTGTTCCTCCCGCATATACAACAGAAAATTTTTCTCCCTCTTTCTTTTTCTCACATTTTGGGATGTTAAGCAGTTCCTTTGTAAATATAGGGACAACTATTATTTCAGCGTTCATAGAAGGATATTTTTCTTTTAAATGTCTTCCCATAGCATGAGTTACAACTACTACCACATCTACTTTGTCTGCCATAAATTTTTCAATGTTATTTGCAAGCTGGCTTCCCAAAGGCGATTCCGATAGCTCATATTCTTCAGGAACTGTACCGTGCACATCCCAAAAATGTTTGACATTCTCAAGCTCAAAAATGTTCCACAGATTTCTGTTGGAACGATCTTCCATAAAACGAAGAACACTGTGAGTATATGTTTTTCCGCAGTATTTTACGAGTTTTATTATTTCGTTCAGATTATCTGAATTATAGCTATTGAATACGATATAGCCATGTAATGCGTCAATGAAGTCAAAGCGCATCACAGAACAGTCAGCTCCTTCATCATATAAGTAAATGCGGCACATGTTATTTAACGCAGTAGTATCAATTGCTTTAATTCGCTGCACGTATCCATCCTTTTCATTTTCTTTGTTATACATAGGAGCAAATACGCAAATTGCTTTATGCCCATCGGCCGTTGCATTATCCAAAAGCTGATATATTTTCTGAATTCCCGCTTTTTCTTTTTTTTGATTATCTTTATAATTAATTTTGCTTTCAATACACTGCTTTGTTTTTTTGTTCCAAAAAAATAATTTTCTTTTAACTTTCGTCCACAACATACCAATAAGCTGTTTTGCTGAATAATTGCAAACAGGAGTCGCTGTGCTTTCAGCCTGGCTTGTAAAAAACCGAATTGCCTCTCCCCACTCAGCTATTAGTGTCTCTATCTCTTTGAGGGAAGAACTAAGCTGTTTGGACGCCCATTCTTGATTTCCCTTTTTTAAGAGAAAATCCATGTCTTGTTTACATGATTCAAGAAGCTTCCAGGTTCTTTCCTGCCACTTGATGTTCCATTTTTTTTCAAAGCGTTCTCGATTGATGTTGCCAATATTTCTACGGTCATTCATATTAAGCTTTGAAAATGAACCGCTTCCAAAGTGGTGAAGAAAACAGTCTCTTGAGATCATAATATGATAGCCGGCATTTAATGCCTGAAGGCAATAATCATCATCTTCATAAGAGCCGGGGTAGAATTGTTCATCCAGTAATCCGATTTTTTCAAAAATTTCTCGCTTAAAAAGTGTGGCAAAAAAGGTTACCAAATCTGAATTCACCACATATCCCTCAAAGCAAATGTGCCTTTTGGAGGCATACTCATTTACAATAGGAATGGCATCTTCTGTAGCACTTATTTCATAATCAATCTGAATGGTTTGCTCATTCCCCGCAGCATTTGTCACTGGGCCTATAATATCGCTGTCCTTTTCCAATAAATAGTCTATCCAATAATCCGTTACTATAACATCAGAATTAAGCAGGCAGATGTGTGTTATGCTCTTATTCGCAAGAAAATCCTTTATAATAATATTATTGCCACCACTAAATCCAAGATTTTCTCCGGCATCATAAAATTTCAGATTAGAATCTGAATAATCTGACTGCATTTTTTCTATAAATTTTTTACATTCATTTCTTTCGTTTGCAGTGGAGCCGTTATCGATAATCCCAACCATGTATGAAATATTTGTTTTTGCTTCCAGAACACTCTTTAAGGTTATTTTCAAATAGTTTGTAGAGTTAAAATTAATAATAACAATACCGACTTTTTCCATTTTTTATTCTCCAAATATTTCTTATGTTAGTTTCCGATAAATACATGGCAGACTTTATAATATACCCGAAGATACTCCTGCATCATACTATATGGAGTAAAATTTCTCTCAGCATATTTTTTTATTTCAGGCCGCCGCATTTTCCAGGTTTCTTTATTTTTGAACATGCTTACCATTGCCGTTACAAGTTCCGCTATATTTTCATTTATACCCATATGCATTTTGTCATACAGCTCTACAGAACTAAGGGATGCTATATTGCTTATTGGATTACCGATGAGAATACCATTTGCTCCGCCTGCTGTTAATTCTTTTCCACTTCCGCAGTCTGAATGGATTATTGGCAGACCGCAATGTAGGGCTTCTGTCGCTGCCATACTCCATCCTTCAAAATAAGAATCTACAATAAGTGCATCTGCTATATTCATAATATCGAGAATATGTTCTGTGTACCCTTCAAAGATGATGTTATTTTGAAGGTTTCTCTCGGCTATTATCGAATTTAGTTTTTTGTTATATTCGTAATCTGTTACTGTACCGGTTAAAATTAGGACAATTGGTTTATTTATCAAATATCGTACAATATCCAGGGCACGCACAATGCCAATCTGATTTTTTCTTGAGTCTATGCTCCCGACAGCCAAAAAAATAAAAGCATCTTCAGGAAATCCTATTATCTTTTTGAACGATTCGCATTGGGGCGCTGTTTTCCTGCCTAGTGCTCCAGCATTACCAATTACAGTTATTTTATTAGCATCAATTTGAGGCATTTTACAGATGAATATTTTTTTTGCCATTTCGGAGACGGCAATGTAGTGGGTAATGTACTTAGCTTTTTTTCGTTCTTGTTTAAGTTGGCGATCCGTTAAAAAAAGGTACATATTGTGTATCACTTCTACTACCGGAATGTGATATTGACTTATTATTTCATAAAAATCTGATACAAAATGGGTATTAATCAATAAAGGAGGATGGTTTTTCAGGTAATTTTTAAACAACGTTTTTTTACCATGAAATACTAAAACATCAATTCCATTATTCTGTAGAGCTTTTTCAATTCTGCCACCGTTTTGTGTGCAAAATATTTTTATTTCAATATTATTTTTATAAAACCAAGCTGTCAGACATGCGACAACTTCCTCTAAACCTCCGGAGTCTAAATTTTCTACCATAAGTGCAATGTAGGATCTGGAACTTGACAAAAGAGTTTTGATGTTTTCGGCCCAGTCTATATCATGTGTTCTTTCGTTTTTGTTAGTAAAAACCCATTGTTTTTCAGAAACATTTTGCGCCTCCGGTTGATACTTTTTTCTACTTTGCAATATATCGTAATATATTTCCATGTCCTGCAGCCGCTGTCGGAGATCCTCTTCTGATCTATAACTTCCTAATAGAAGTGATTTTTTTACACCTAATTTGTTAGTTACTTTTTTTAAAGTCAATCTAGCCTTTTGCATTAAAGATGACGATTTCCATTTATTGATAAAAGCTTCCTTTTCATATGCTGCAATTATGCCTGGGCGATTAACAATATTATTGTATTGCTTCGTTATGGAAGCGAAATAGTTATCGTTTTTCACATCTAAATCAACAAAGTTATCCATTTTACCTTCCTAAATTTTCAGGCATGTATTTTCTGCTAATTATAATTCTTCAACAAAACGTCTTTGCAACCTGTTAAAAATAAAAAATCCTATTATGGCGAATATAATGCCTATAATAAATGCACTGCCTATTGTTTTTAAGTCTGGTAGTCTTTTGTAATATAAAATATCTTTATAGCATAGAATAACTCCTGTCATAGGATTCATGTAAATCAGTTTCTGATAGTCTTCTGGAATGGTTTCAATTTCGTAAAGTATCGGAGTTAAGTACATCCATAACATCACAATGATTCCGAGAATGTACTCCAGGTCACGGAAAAATACGGTTAACGCAGAAATAATCATAACTATTCCTAGTACCAGGATATACTCTACAAACATTACTATTGGTAATACCCATAAAACAGAAAAATTTATTCCAAAACCGCTTAATATTAGAACTATAAAAATAACTATAAAAGTAAGTAGCATATTAATAAAAGCACTAGAAACATAAGATATGGGAAGAACTTGTCTCGGAAAATATATTTTTTTGACTAAATTTTCCTGACTTGTAATTGATGTTGCACCTCCTACCACGGCGGTATTAAAAAAGAGCCATGGAACTAATCCAACAAATAAAAATATATAAAATTTGTCCAATGTAGTAGGAAATAGTACTGAAAAAACAATTGTATATACCACTAATTGCAGTAACGGATTCAAAAAGGTCCAGAAAAAACCCAATACTGAACCTTTGTAACGCCCTTTTAGGTCTTTTCTTATTAAACTAAAAATCATTTCTCGATAATGAAACAATTCTTGTATTGTTCTCATTGTGTCTCCCATCTATTTTCTGGAGAGTTTCCAATCTATAATAGCCTGCACTATTCTTTCACAGGCATGTCCGTCCCCATAAGGATTTACCGCCCTGGCCATCTGATCATACCTGTTTCGATCGGTAAGCAGGATTCTGGCATTTTCATAAATGTCATCTTCCTTTACGCCCACTACATTCACCGTTCCCGCCTCCACGGCTTCAGGTCGTTCTGTTTCGGTACGCAACACCAGTACGGGGACCCCGCAGGCCGGAGCCTCTTCCTGAAGGCCCCCTGAATCTGTCATTACAAGGAAGCTGCGGGACATCAGGTTATGCATATCCTCCACATCCAAAGGCCTGACCAGGTGTACCCTGTCCAGACCCCCCAGGATCTTTTCAGCAGTATCCCTTACCACAGGATTCATATGCACCGGGTAAACTACCTCAATGTCCGGAAATTCTTCCACAATGCGCTTAACAGCGCAACAGATATTCTCAAGAGGCTGCCCCAGGTTTTCCCTTCTGTGCGCCGTCATCAGTATACAGCGCTTCCCGGTGAAATCAATGCCGCGAATATCCTCGTCTTTATATTGGTATCCATCTTTCACAGTGATCCGAAAAGCATCTATCACCGTATTCCCGGTTACATATATATTGTCCCTGATGTTTTCCTTCTCCAGATTGCGCCTGTTGTTATCGGTGGGCGAAAAATGCAATTCTGCAATGCGCCCTGTCAGACAACGGTTCATTTCTTCCGGGAAAGGGGAGTACTTGTCATACGTCCTCAGCCCTGCCTCCACATGACCAACGGGAATTTCCTGGTAAAAAGAAGCAAGTGCGGCAGCAAACGAGGTTGATGTATCTCCATGTACCAAAACAAGATCCGGCTTTTCCTGCCTCAAAACCGCCTCCATGCCTTCCAATACGGATGTAGTAATGGTGGTCAACGTCTGTCTTGGCCGCATAATACCAAGATTGTAGTTGATTTTTATACCAAATATGTCAATTACCTGCTGCAGCATTTCCTTGTGCTGTCCGGTCAGACATACTATACTTTCAATTCCTTCCTGTTTTTCCAGCTCCTTTACCAGCGGACACATTTTAATCGCTTCCGGCCTTGTGCCAAATACGCTCATTACCTTAATGCTCATTTTCCTCTCCATAACATATGCATACCTTAAATCCCGACCTTCATCCCGCAGTTTCACGTCAGGTCTTAACCTGCCTCATTAACAGCCTTATCCCATATGGCAAAACGGGTTTCCCACGTATTTTCCGCCAGAAAATCCTGCCTCTGTCGGGATGTATACTTGGGCGGGAACCCCAGTGTTTTTAATTTTTCCAGAAGCCGCACATAGCCTGGTGCATCCCGGTAAAAATATACAAAATCCCCGAACCTTTCTATTTCCGGGTAGTATACGGCAATAATGCACTTTCCCATAACAATGTATTCATACAACTTCACCGGATCCACATATAGCACGGTTTTATCCGTTCGAAAGGGCATCACCAGGCAGGAACAGCTTTCCACAGCGCCGTACAGCTGACTATGGGGTACCACCCCTTCCATAATTAATCCCCGCTGTCTCCTGGGTAGTGCAATGTTCACCGGCCCTATCAGATGATATTCAATTCCGCCCACCTTTTCCAGGCTTTCCAAAATCAGTTCCCTGTCAAACCATTCCGCGATGGTGCCGACATAAGCGATTTTATGCCTGGACCGGCAGGCCGGCCTGGCCACGGGAGGCAGTCTCCCCGGCACTGCTGTCCCATTGCGCAGCAGCACCACGCGAGGCACCGGGCCTTCCACCTGCCTGCGTATCTTTTCCACGAGTTTCCCGCTGCTGGCAAACACAATCCTGCTGTGTTCCAATAAAGCTTTCTCCTGTTCCAGCAACTTCCCCACGCCAGGCCGATAGGGGTACAGCGTTTCATGGTTATCCATGCAGTCATAGATAAGAGTTCCTGAATAGTCATGCGGAATGTATCGATAGTACAGCGGGTAGCCCACGACTATTGTCCCGTACTTCCGGACATCCCTGAAAACCCGGCCGTTCAGGAACTGGGAGAGCCTTCCAATTATTTTCACTTTTTCCTGTAAGGGCAACGTCCAAAGTATCTCGTGGCGCACCGGGGGGCGGGCATGGAATCTGCTGAAAAACTTCAGTATACTCCTTGGAAACACAATAGTTATATCATTGCCTTCTGCCAGGTGCTGTGCAATGATCTGCGGCCGCTGGAATATCCAGGCCCAGTCAATACCCATAATGTATAAAAGTGTGGGCTTGCCCTCACTGCTCATAATGCCTCCAGTAAAAACATGGCCGGATTCCCGGCAGTATGCTGCTGCCATGTGCTGCCGGAGCATACCTCCGGAGCGGCATGCCTGACGGATAAGCCGCACTTATCCGTCACAGGCCCGGACGGCCCGGTGCCAGGGGCCCAGTTGACGGATAATCCACAATTATCCGTCACTGACCCGGACATTTTACGCCAGGTTCCCGAGT
>CANOBT010000164.1 GCA_947564305.1 uncultured Lachnospiraceae bacterium
GATCATAAGGACAGCCGTTTTAGATAAATGTCGGTGATGAGCCGGGATTTTACCGGAAGGACTAAGAAGGGCGTTCATGATATAAAAAAACGAACGGCATTAGAAGTCGGGTGGATGTGAATCAATCTGAGTATTGGGTATGCCAAGACCTTGTGAACATGTCGGAGGTCATCAATCTATGGTTGGTGACAAGATAAGAGGAAGTGCGCGGATGCGCACGCAGGTCATCAACCTACGGTTGGTGACAAGACATGATGTAGCAGGGAGCGAAGCGGAGGGAAATTTGTCCGCAGCATCAAAAGATGTCCAATGTGCCTTATTTTATTAACAGAAGATAGAAAGAGCGGCTTTATGTCTGGAAACAGGCTTTAAGCATACGTCCCTCAAAAAGGACAAATATGATTTTGGAGGTATCTGATATGTCTAATGGTAATGCAGACATCAATGAAAACAAGGGGAAGAAAGGAGGAAAACCCCTGCTTATAGTGTGTGCTTTGATTATAATTGTTTTGCTTGCAGTCATCATTGAGGTTCTTCTTGGTAAACAGAAAACGGATGACAAGCCTAAGCGAAATGTGGTTGTTAATGAGGATAATGCCGAAGATGTGGCAGAAGATCTGTTTAATCACGAAACAGTTAAGCCAGGCACGTATGAGGTAAGGATGAATTCCACATGGAATTTTAAAGACGGCACATCTGCTTCTGAAAATGCTTACGTTGAAAATGTGCCTGCGAATACAAATGATGTCTATTTTGATGTGGAATTATCGGATACTGAAGAAACAATCTATGAGTCTCCGGTTATACCGCGGGGCAGCCACCTTGAGGCGCTCACGCTTGATAAGGAACTTGAAGCGGGAACCTATGATTGCGTGCTGACTTACCATCTGATAGATGAAGACCAAAATACGGTCAGCACATTGCGGATGGGATTGACGGTAATGGTGGAAAATTAAGGTTTCTCTATGAAACACATATTTAAATTATAAGGAGGAATGTTACATGAAAGGATTTACGAAAAAAGTTATGGTCGGGGCAGTGGCGGCGTCAATGGTGATGAGTTCATCTCTGGTTGCTTTTGCATCAGACGCGAGTACAACGCCCGCTGGAACAGGAACATCCGGCGGTTCAGGAGAAATTGAAGGAGTTGTGGATACCAGCGTATACAATGCGGTACTTCCGACAGCATCCGCAACAGCATATGATTACATTGTTGACCCGCAAGGATTAATCCGTAAGACAAATGCAGCAAAATATGAAGGTAAAGAATTTGGCGAGGGAACAGTTTTCTTTGAAAATGTAGACGGAGACACTTCATCTTACAGCAATACAAGCGATGCTGCGACGATTGTTAATAAGAGTTCAAAGAATCTGTCTGTTACGGTAACGGCAACGGCAACGCCTGATAGTGCGGCCGATGCGGCAGCGCTTGCGACTTCTAAGACTTTCGCTGCTGACAATACAGCGCTTGAAGTTTATCTTGGGATAACAGATTCCGTTGAAGGAAGTACGGAAAAAGCTCTCACGGCAGCAGGCGCAGAGATGAAGGCTGTATTGGGCGCAGCGCCAGAAGGAGCATATGAGTACAAATATGATTCGACTACACAGAAATATAGTTATGCATTAAAGTCAGATGTTTCGGCATTTACATTTGCTGATTATAGTTTCCAGATCAATGGGGCGGCAAACGCAAACGGTACATGGAAGGCTGATACAGCTGTACCGGCGGTTTCCGTTAAATGGGATGTGGATGTGACAGATGATGCGGCGACGGTTGAGACGCCGGTAGTTCCGACAATCACGTTAAATGGTACATACAGCAGAGCAAACACAGAGAATACGTTTGATATGGCAGGATTAGATACAGCTACAGTATCTAAAGTTGAGGCATTGGATTCCTTGGGGAATGTTTTTGCAGAGATTACATCCTCAGTATATACAGTATCAGGCTCTTCTTTGAAGATTAACGGTACTACGGCTCCATGGGGAGCAGGCGCAGTGGGAGCAGACCGCGGCGTTAAGGTAACATTGAGCAATGGAAAAACAATGCAGACAACCTTTAGAGTAACTCAATAGATGTCTAATGAATGTGAGGCATTCTCTTTTTAAAGAGAATGCCCCGCATTTTAAAAATCGAATATTAACTATGAAAACAAAAATAACATCAAAAGCAGCAGTTAGCATAACGGTGTTAAGTATTTTCCTGTTATGGTATTTTCTCTCGACATATACGGATATTTCGCCTATGATCCTGCCGACGCCCTGCGCAGTGTGGAGAAGCTTTTGGGAAGTCTTGCAGGAAGGATATGGACCGGACGGGTATAATTTACTCTCTCATTTTATAGGATCGATGAAGAGAATGTTGACCGCATTTGTGCTGATTGTATTTACGGCTATACCGATAGGATTGATTTGCGGCAGATATAGAATGATTTCCAATTTTTTAAATCCGATTATCGAATTTTATCGTCCATTACCGCCTCTTGCATATTATACGTTACTTGTACTATGGATGGGAATTGGTGAGAATTCAAAAATAATGTTGCTGTATCTGGCAGGATTTGCTCCGCTTTATATTGCATGCGTATCGGGAGTCGGGAAAGTAAAAAATGAGTATATTGTTGGAGCTGAAATGCTTGGTGCAAATAAGTATCAAGTTTTTTTCCATGTAATTTTACCAGCGGTTTTACCAGATATTTTTTCCGGAATCCGAATTGCGGTAGGCGTTGAGTATACAACGTTAGTTGCGGCAGAAATGGTGGCGGCTAAGACTGGATTGGGATGGATGGTGTTGGATGCGTCGAAATGGCTTCGTTCTGATATCGTCTTTATGGGCGTCATTATTATGGGGATAACGGGGATTTTAATTAATTCTTTCATGCTTTCTATTGAAGCTAAGGTAGTTCATTGGAAAGGAAAAAACAGATAGGAGAGTATGGATGAAAAAACTAAGTTTACTTTTATTTATCTTTATATTCTTAACTATAGGAGTGACTGGATGCAAAGAAAACAGTACAGACAATCACTCCGGGGAAGTTCCTGAATCCCCAGAAAAAATCACATTAGGGTTACAAAAATTAATTACGCCTGAATTGATTGTACGTTATGAAAATAAATATGAAGAATATCTGGGAGAAAACGTAGAAATTGTTCAGTTTGATTCCGGATCTGATGTCAATACCGCATTAGCTAGTGGTTCAATTGATATTGGGATTATGGGGACATCGGTTGTAGCGACAGGACTATCTAGCAATATGGAAATAGAAGTGATCTGGATAAACGACATTATTGGCTCGGCAGAATCCCTGATTGTGAAAAAGGACGCTGGAATAAATGATATAAATGATATGAAAGGGAAACGGATTGCAGCTCCGTTTGTTTCGACGGCACATTTTAGCCTGCAAAATGCAATAGAAAATTCAGATATTTCGTCGTCGGACATGGAACTCCTTGACATGCAGCCCGCAGATATATTGGCAGCATGGGAGAGGGGGGATATTGACGGCGCATATGTATGGTATCCGGTTCTGGGAAAATTGATTGACGATGGAGGAGTTATTATTACATCAAGTGAGGAGCAGGCTCAGAGCGGCGCGGTTACGGCGGATGTATCGGTTGTGAGAACTGAATTTGCAGAACAATATCCGGATATTGTGAAAAAATATGTTAAGGCTCAGATGTATGGTTTAAATAAGTTTCAAAACGAACTGGAAAGCTCGGCAGAAGCGATAGCGGGGGCTGCTGATATCTCAGTGGAGGAAGCCAGGGAACAGATAAATGGATTTGTATACCCTTCGGCAGAAGAGCAGATTAGTGAACGCTATCTTGGCGGAACCGCCCATGCAGGGCAGATGTCTCAAGTGTTAAGAGATGCTGCCATCTTTTTAAAAGAGCAGGGAAATATACCAATGATACCGGAAGATAAGGTATTTGAAAATGCGATTAATGGAAAATATATTGAGATGGTATTAGAAGAATCAGATAGTTAAGAAGCCGGAACAGATTGGAGCAGATGTGGATGGAGAATGGGATTATCAGGTTGTTGGATGTAAGCTTATCATACGACGGGCAAAGGAAGGATGCATATGTCCTGAAAAAAATTAATATGAACATAGAACCGCAGGAATTTGTGTGTGTGCTTGGACCATCCGGATGTGGAAAAACTTCTCTTCTAAATCTTATCGCCGGATTTGTGAATCCGTCAGAAGGAAAAATATTATTCAAGGGGATTCCAATCGAAGGAATTGACCGGCGCAGAGGCGTTGTGTTTCAGGAGCCAAATCTGTATGAGTGGATGAATGTAAGGAAAAATATTAATTTTGGGCTTCGTATGCGAAAATTACCCAAAGATGAAATACAGAAAAAGACAGATGAGGTTTTGCATGAGGTAGGATTAGAGGACTCATCGGAAAAATATGTGTATGAATTGTCGGGGGGCATGAAGCAGCGCGTTGGTATTGCGCGGGTACTGATTAATGATCCAGAAATCCTTTTGATGGACGAACCGTTTAGTTCTCTGGATGCATTAAACAGAGAAAAGATGCAGGGATTTGTAAGGCAAATATGGAAAGAATCTCAAAAAACAATATTGTTTATAACCCATGATGTGGATGAAGCGCTGATGCTTGGAACGCGAGTGTTCATATTGGGCGGCGTACCAGGGGGGATTTTGTTAAATGAGAGAATAGAGTATTATAAAAAATTTGAAGATGATGATAGCGTCAGTGTGAAATTTTCAAAAGAGTATGGCGAAACAAGAAGAAAATTTTTGTCGTATATAGGTATGGATTAAAGATGAAGAGATTTGTTATGGCTGCTGCGGTCATAGAAAATATACTGTATTTTTCAGACCGTTTTAGCAATGGATTGTATCAGTTGGATCTGGATAATGGAGAATGTACATTTATAGACTACTTTTATGATGAAGAAGAGAAAGCATGGTTATATTTTCAGGCATATATATGGGGAAAGAAGATATATTTTATACCCTATCTTGCAGAAAATATTGCATGTTTTGACATAAAATCACAAGAGATTACTTATATCGAACTTCCTAAAGAGGGAACCGTGATTCATGGAGTAGATGGAATTTTTGCAGAAAAGTTCTGTTGCCAGAAGAATGAAAATATTTTATGGATGATGCCGGTTGGATATAATTTGTTTTTAAAACTAGATTTATCCAATGGGCAATTGAGTAAGGTTGAATTGCCAGAGCGTTTAGTATTTACAGAAGGAATATTAAATTGGAGAACCAGCTCTTTATATGGGACAGAAATGATATTCCAACCTTGGGCTGGAACGATACAAGTACGTTACGATATTGTATCTGGTATTTTTAGATTAGAAGAATTAGAAGGAGGAACGCGAAGATTTAGAAGCTGTTTGAAATATAGAGATTAT
The DNA here is from genome assembly GCA_947564305.1 of uncultured Lachnospiraceae bacterium. The sequence continues at coordinate 5,401 of CANOBT010000164.1, forward strand.
GAGATATATGTGCCATGGAAATTGAAAAATGGACTTCTGATAAATAATGTAGTATATAAAAAAAGGGAAATACTTTCGTTCAAGTTTAATGTTATGAACGACACTTGCGCCGTATCATTTCTAAATGAAAATAAAATATACTTAATTCCACAAATTGGACAAACTATAATTGTAGTAAATATTACAGATTTTAGTATGGAATACATTGATTTGAATGAAATATTTAACCGAAGTGAAACTTCTTGGGAATGGCTTGATATGATAAAAGAAGAACACAGTTATTATGTTTTCTCTAATGCTATTTCAGACATATTAGCGATAGACAGACTCAACGGTAATATAAAATTAATTAAAGTCGGAAAAGAAAGTGATAAGTCAAAAAATAGACGTTTTAGAAGATGCATAGAGAACATGAATCAAAAGGCTTTTCAAGAAAAGCGGGAATGGATTTTAGTCGATGAAAAAGACGGATTAGAACAATTAATCGTGCAAGCTGAAAGATACTCGAAAGACAGAAGGACTGAATTTTGTAGTTGTGGAAAAAGGATATATGAAAAATTGAAAGGCGAATTGAGTTGAAGACGATAATTTATGGAGCAGGAAATATTGCAAGACAAATGTTAGCAAATTCTATACTTAGAAAAGAAAATATATATGGGATTGCAGTGACGCATAGGGAAAACAATCCGGAAATGTTGTGGGAATTTCCAGTTAAATCAATAGAAGATTATCAATGCGTCTGTAAGGATGTGAGAGTTATATTAGGACTGTCGGAGAGCTACCATAAAGAAATTATAAAGCATCTGAAGATGTTGGGATTTGAACGGATTGAAAAGCGGAAAGCGTTGCCATTAAAATATTCTAATTTTATAGGCGTTGAAAAAAAGAAATTTATATCTGCCTGGTATTTTGCAAATACAGGAAAACGATTAGACTGGGAGAATTTATGTACATATAATGAAAAAATGCAGTGGATAAAACTCTACGATAATCCAGAGCAAAAAACTTTACTGACTGATAAATATAAAGTTAGAAAATATGTAAAGGATAAAATAGGAGAAAAATATTTAATTCCGCTATTAGGCGTATGGGATTGTTTTGACGATATCGATTTTAGAAGTCTGCCAGATCAGTTTGTATTAAAATGTAATCATGGATGCGGATGGAATCAGATCGTAGAGGATAAATGTACAATGGATCTCATAGAGACGAAGAATAAGTTTGACCAGTGGATGGCTACGAATTATACGGATATTGCAGGATTGGAACTCCAATATACCAACATAGATAGAAAAATTATTGCTGAAGAGTTTTTGATAGTACCTGGAGAAATGGATATCCCAGATTATAAAATATTTGTATTTGATGGTGAAGTGAAGCTGATTCAGACAGATTTTGGTCGGAGGGAGAAACATACGCAAGCATTATATTCGCCACAATGGGAATATTTGCCTTATTCATTGTTGTGTAAGACAGATCCGGATTCAGTCATTCCCAAACCAAGTTTTTTGGAAGAAATGATTGAAGTGGCAAAAAGATTGGCGGAGGGTTTTCGCCATGTGAGAGTAGATTTATATCAGGTAGATGGAAAGATATATTTTGGTGAAATGACGTTTACTCATTGCGGGGGCATTGGAAATTATTCCCCAGAAGAATTTGGTTATATTATGGGAGATTGGATGAAGCTTCCGGAGGACTATAAACATTATTTGTCTTAGATGTAGTTGGAATTTGTAGAGATGGAGTGAAAGGGAAGTATAATGGAGAATCAGTTGCAGTGGTTTGAAAAAATAGAGAACGTATATCGACATTTGCAAGATGAGGAATCAAGGGTGCTATTTAATGCAAGGTTTTATTTTTTTGAGAATAGGGAGGAGGATTTTTTTGATGTTGTGGGCAGTTATTATCATGACTGGAAGAATGTTGATGGCTTAGAGGACGCATCTATAGAAAAACCATTAGTAGTATGCGGTGGTGGGCATGATGGGAAAATTACCAAAAGGCTTCTAGGTTACTGGGGATATAGAGTCGTATGTTTTTATGACAAATATAAAAAGGGTACTATTGAGGGTTTAGAAATATTATCTGTTGAAGAAATAAAAGAAAAATACAAGGATTTAAAATTTATTGTTGCATCTAATAATTTTAAATATGAAATATTTCATGATTTAATTATGTGCGATGTAGACAAAGAAAGAATCATTATTCCTAAATATAGGTACATGTACTCAGTTCGGGGAAATCAATATTTTGATGTCTTTCCTTATCAAAAGGGAGAGGTATTTATTGATGCAGGCGCATATGACGGGAAAACTATTTTAGATTTTATAAAATGGTCGGAATCTGATTATAATGAAGTAATCGCATTTGAACCTATACATGAAATGTACAAGAAGATAGTTCGACAATTTTCTGATTTTCATAATATTAGTGTCCATAATTATGCAGTTTGGAATCAGGAAGATGAACTTTTATTTGTGGAGGCTGGGGTGGGTTCGCATCAGAACTGTAATGGGAATACAATAGTTAAGGCAGTGGATATAGATCGTATTGTAGGTGAAAAAAAGGTTTCTTTTATCAAAATGGATGTTGAAGGAAGTGAAATGAATGCGCTTATTGGCGCAAGTAAAACAATCAGGAGAGATCATCCAAGACTGGCTATATGCATCTATCATAAAGAGATAGATTTTATTAAATTAAGTTCCTATATCCTGCAATTATATCCAGAATATAAACTATATATTCGGCATTATACATCATATATATGGGAAACAGTGTTATATGCGATTGATGAGCAGGAATAACCGACAGGGAGGAAAATATGAAGCGACGCCGAGTGATAATTTTGAAACGGATGTTAATAGCGCTTGTCTTTTCAGCGGTCTTTTCAAAGGATTTGAAAGCAATGGATCAGGAGGAGTGGAAGAGTGAAGCGGAAGATACCGTTTCTATTGAGTTGCCCACAATAGAAGAGCCATCTCCGTTTGATTTTATTCTTGATCCTCAGAGACTGATTACTGAAACAGATGGGGCAAAATATGGTTCAAGTACGTTTGAAACAGGTGCGACACTTTTTTTTGAAAACGTAGATGGTGATTATGATTTTTCAAGCCGAAGCGATATGCTGACAATTACGAATAAGGGAACTGTTCCAGTAGAAGTAACTGTTACGGCATGGCTCGACCAGATAGATAATTTATGTATTGCGCAGAATGATTTTTTTGAGGATGAAGCGGCAAGTATCTATCTTGCTCTTGTTGATAGTTCAGGATATATACAGCCATTAGATGAAAGTGGGAGGGCTTCTATTACAGAAGAGCTTCATGCTGTAAAGGGAAATGCATATGATGAGTATTCTTTTGGTTTTGTGGGGGCGTGTAATCCTAATGGTAATTGGATGGATCTTAATGTGCATCCTAAGATAACGGTGATTTGGCAGGTGACGCCTGTTGTAAACGAAGAGACAGTGCAAGAAAAGCAGAAAGAAGAAAACGAAGAGCAGGAAGAACAAAAGGAAGCACAGGAAAAGCAACAGGAAACGAAGGAAGAGCAGGAAGAACGAAAGGAGACACAGGAAGATAGAGCAGAAATACAAAAAAAGCAAGAAGAGCCAGTGAAGGACGAGAGGATAAATGAATGAAATCCAGGATAAGCTCAACATTAAAAAATATATCCGGACAACTTCTGATTTACGGAGCGCACCTTGTCGCCCTTGAGTGCTGCCGCATCCTGGTGGACAACGGGAAAGGAAGCCAGATTGTTGGATTTGCTGTCACGGAAAAGAAGGGAAATCCTGAGCAGTTGGAAGGATATCCTGTAAAAGAGATTGACGCATATATAGGCCAATGCGACGAGCTGACGGTAATTATTGCAATGCCAGGAAAATTCCATAGCACAGTGGCAGGGTATGCAAAAGAGAAGGGATTCAGGAAATTTATCAGAGTGGGACTGGAAGAGATGTCCGCACTAAAAAGCCGGCGGATGATTTCCGAGTGTCGGAATCATCCCGAGCTAACATTCCATCTGAAAGAAAACGACCATGATATCAGTTGGATGGATATCATGGTTGATGCAATACCATCGCATATATATTTCAAGTTTCCAACCCTTTTTTATAAAAATACAAAGGATATTTTCCGCGCAGCATCAAACTGTGATTTTGCAAAGGAATATCAAGAAACTCTGGGACAATATCGAAATCTTCATAAAATTCCAGGAGAATGGACCGAAGGGGCGGAACCGCTTGCGGATCTCATGCAAGTGTACATGATATTCAGTGAGAATGACAGCGCATCGTTATCCATGAGAGGATATAATCCCTGGATTGTCCCGTTACATGCGGGCAGAAGGAAAGAAAAAGACGCCGCAAATTTCATGTCTTCGCAAGAAGAAAGAAGAGATTTAAAGAGAGTGTTTCAGTGTTTTTACGATGATATGGGGGAAACGATTACGGATCAAAATCGTATTTTTGCAGAAATGACCGGCGCGTATTGGATTTGGAAGAACAGAAACCATGCGGCATACAAAGGCTTATGCCATTATAGAAGGCGCTTTATCATTTCAGAAGAGGAAATACAGGCATTGGAACAGAATAGAATTGACGCTATTCTGACCACGCCGAGATATGTCCCATATGGAGTGGGAAATATGTTCCTCGCCGAAACGCCTGTGAAGAAAAGCGTATACGAATCCATGTTACAGGCTGTGGAGGAATGTGCGCCGGAAGATGCGCTAAGATTCCAGATATACTTAGACAGTTGTTTTTATTATCCAAACAATATGGTGATTGCCAGAAACGCTATTTACAATGCATACTGCCAATGGGTCTTTAAAATCTTGTTCCGGATGTCGGAGATTGAAACACAAAAAGGGAATGGACAGATGGAAGACAGGCGGATTGCGTATGGGGCTGAGCTATTAACTTCATTCTATTTTGCAAAAAACAAAGATAACTACCGGATAGCGGTTACGGATTACCAATTTTATACATAGGGAGGATTGTATGGCAAAAGTATCGGTTATCATACCAGTGTTAAATGGAGCAGAATACATCAGGGAATGTATGGACAGCATTGTAGGACAGACGCTTTCAGATATTGAAATCATACCCGTTGATGCGGGGTCCACAGACGGAACGCTGGAGATTCTGAAAGAATATGCAAAAAAGGACGCCAGGATAAAACTATTGACCGCCGACAAAAAAAGTATGGGATATCAATATAACATAGGAATAGCAGCGGCAGAAGGCGAATATGTGGGATTCTGTGAATCGGATGATTATATTTCCGAAACAATGTATGAAAAATTAGCCCGTATTGCGGAAAAGGAAGACCTGGATTATATAAGGTCAAACTTCGATATGTTTATAGATAAAGATGAGCGTATTTTTTTAAACTACCACATTCTTGCAGGAAACAGAAATGTACTTTATGGAAAGATATTCAAGCCGACAGATTATCCAGATATCCTTTACCGTGACGTCAATATGTGGAATGGAATTTATAAAAGGGAATTCATTCAAAGGAATGCAATTAAGTTGAATGAGACACCGGGAGCTGCTTTTCAGGACACGGGATTTGTGATACAGACATTTCTTGCGGCAAAACGCGCCATGTATGTACAGGAAGATGCGAATAAGTACAGGAGAGACAATATCGGTTCATCCGTTTATAACCTGAAAGGCGTTGTGAATGTGGTACAGGAAGCAGAGTACTCGGAAGAATATCTGTCAAGGCTCAGGGTAACAGATTGGAACAGCCGTGCCGTTATATTCCAGCGATTTTGCTCTTTATTTTTTGGATTCTATGGGAAACTTCCGGAGAAGGGGCAATTTACAGAGGATGTAGGGTGTGCGGTAGACAGATTTAAGAAATTAGCGGAGTCGGTTTATCCGGAACTTCCTTATTATGCAGAATCTTTTGAAGGTATTGGGCATTCGTTAAGCTTGAATACCTTGTTCCGAGATCTGGATGCGTTTGATTCGCTGAGAAAGCAGATTGAAGAGATTGAACGGAACTGCCGGCATAGGTTCTATCGGCATATCGTGGATTATCCAAGAGCCGTTATCTTTGGGGCGGGGGAGGTAGGGGCATCCCTGTATGCCATGCTTCGTAAGAATGATTATGAAGGGGTGGCATGTTTCGCTGACAATGACGGGGAAAAATGGGGAAAACGGCTGATGGGAAGAGAGATCGTAGCCCCGGATAGGCTGGATGATTTGAACGATGGAAAAACGGTTTTTGTTATAGCAATGACATCGCATATAGAGACGGTCAGGGAACAGCTCATTGCTATGAATGTGGACAGAGAGAATATATGTAAAGCAGTCGTTCTTATTCCTCACAATGCTATGGAAGTGGATATTCATGATACAGCGATGGAAGGAGAGGAGCCAAAATGAATGGTGAAAGAAAAGTAATTCCAGTAGTTTTTTCTACGAATGATAAATATGCACTTTATTGTTACCTTGCCATATATTCTTTGTTAAAACATGCAGATAAAAATAATTATTACGACATCCTTTCCGTAATACCGCTCCCGCAGGCGTCCC
>CANOBT010000165.1 GCA_947564305.1 uncultured Lachnospiraceae bacterium
ATATTTTATAGTGTTTGTCAAAAAGCATTTCCTCGGTCATTTCACTGGTATCATCATCAAATTCCATGCCTGCAATGCTTTTCTTTAAATCCCCCGTATAATAGAGATAAATGAGATTTGTATATTTCTTACGGTTCTTGTCCGCATAGTATTTTGCAAATTCACTTTTCCCAATTCCTGCCACACCGCTGATAAAAAGTGTGGGGTGTTCCTGTAACAATTTTCCACATTCTTTCAGTTCATTTTTGCGCCCTACAAATTCTTCTGTAATGGAGGGCAGGCGGCTGCTTTGTATGGTATCGGATAAATCGGGTGAAAATAAGCCGCTGTGTTCATGATCTGACAGAATGGCATAACGGACTGCGGCAGTAAAAAATGCCGCATTATCGGTAAGTGCAAGTATTTCATTTGCGGTTTTGTTACCAATGATATTGCGGCTGTCATTGATCAGTTCCTCTATTTGGGAACGTGCCTGTGATTCATTTATCAGGTTCGGAATGATTTTGCATCGGAAATCTTTTTCCATGACTTCAAAATTATTTTCCTCATAAATGCGCAGAATTTCCATAGGTATCGGTCTTGCTCCGGTGCACCAGCGGCTGTACATGGTGTTGTTTTCTGCATATATTTCACTGCTTGGAAGTTCATCGTTCAAGTATGCAGAAAATAAGCTGCGGACAAGCTGGTGTTGCTGATATGTTTTCTTTTTATTTTCAAGCAGTATGCTTATTATATTTGCAAAGGTAAGTCGGTTTCTCAAATTATTTTCTCCTTCAAAAAATTCTATGTCAATGTATGGTCAAGTCTCTGTCAATGTTTTTCCGTTTTCTGTATTGGTATCATAAATCCATGAAAGCGTAGCCGCTTAAAGCCATCAGGCAGACAAGGCGGTTACAAAAGAATTATATCATGCTGTGGATAAATCTTGTGTCGAATTATGAAAAAATTGGAAGAAGGTTTGGAAGCAGCAAAAGAACATTGATAAATAATCCGCCAAAACGGATTCATGAGCTGTATTTCATGCCAACAGACCTGCAAAGATACTTATGTAGAAAAGAGGAGCAGGCAGACACTTCCGAAAGGGTGGGAATATTCCGAGCAGGGGAAGCCCACAGGCAGATTTTGAAACAGAAATCGTTGCTAAAGGTCGGCAATGACAGCATGGGATACGAATGGAAGCCAAATGAGTCAACGCTTTTGTCAGAGATGTTTATTTTGTTAAATTCAATGTAGCAATAAAGAAGTTGATAGTGAAAATTTTAGAATGAGGAGGAGTCGGATGACAAGGGAAATGGAGTATGCAAAGTGTATAGCAATTCTTTGTAAAATTTACCGCAAAGGGAGTATTACAGAAGCAGAGTTTCGATATACAAAGGGGAAACTGAAAGACAGATTTATGATTGTGGAAAATACTGATGATGCAGCATAAAATTTTTCGGTACATTCGTTAATATTTAAGTTTGCCGATATGATGGCAGTATACAGAGGATGCTTCATAAAGAAAAATTCTTTGTAGCTGTCATTTTCCATATAGGATTGACAGAAATCAATATGCGGATTATTGAAAAGAATGGAGGAATTGTATGAGTGAAGTACAGGTATTGCAAAAGACAAAAATTGTTCCGAATGGCAGGAACAGGGGCAGTACGGGAGCTTTGAGGGTTGACCGTATCAGGGTGGCGGCATACTGCCGTGTATCTACCGATGATGATGAGCAGTTAGGGAGCTTTGAATCACAGAAACTGTATTATGAACAAAAGATAGCATCAAATAAAGATTGGGTAAATGCAGGAATATTTGCGGATGAAGCGGTCACAGGAACAAAGACGGATAAGCGGAGTGGGTTTCAGGATATGATTGCCCATTGCCACAATGGCGAAATAGATATGATACTTACAAAGTCTATTTCACGGTTTGCCCGCAATACGGTAGATACGCTGAATTATGTGAGAATGCTCCGCGACCGGAATATTGCCATATTTTTCGAGAAGGAAAATATCAATACACTTGATATGAACGGCGAGCTGTTATTGACTATTATGAGTTCCTTAGCACAGCAAGAGGTGGAGTCACTTTCACAGAATGTCAAGATGGGATTACAGATGAAAATGAAGCGCGGCGAATTAATCGGTTTCAATGGCTGTTATGGATATGATTATCATACCGAGGACAAGAGTATAACTGTCAATGAGGAAGAAGCGGAGATTGTCCGCATGATTTATGATATGTATCTGGAGGGCTATGGAACGACTACGATTGCAAAACGGCTGATGGAACTTGGAATTAAGAATAAAAAAGGAGAAGTAAGCTGGCATACGCATGGTGTTATGGGGATGATTAAGAATGAAAAATACAAAGGGGATATTCTTCTTGGAAAGACATTTACTACAGATCCGATTTCCAAACGCAGGCTTGCAAATATGGGGGAAGAAAACCAGTATTATCTCAGGGATCATCATGAGCCGATTGTCTCAAGAGAAATATGGGATAAGGCGGAGGAAATACGCATGAAGCGTTCCCGAAATAAAGTAGTTGAAACAACTGGAAACAGGGAACGTTATACACGCCAATATTCATTCAGTAGTATGTGTGAATGTGCCTATTGCGGGCATAAACTTACACGCAGGACAAGACACAGCAGGTCTGATTATGAAAAACCGGTGTGGCAGTGTATGAATGCCACTAAGAATGGCATTGCCAACTGTCCGAACTGTAAAGCAGTCGATGAAGCAATTTTAGAGGGAGCTTTTCTGGATGCCTTTGGACTGCTGGCAGGTAATTTTGATGATGTGCTGGATGTGGTATTGTCATATGTGGCGGAATCGGCTGACAGTGATGAAAATATGCGCAAAAAACAGCAGATTGATAAGGATATTTCTTCATTGGAATCAAAAAAATCGCGGATGACAGATATGTTGATTGATGGTACAATATCCAAAGAGGTGTACGAGGAAAAAATGGTGGATTTCACCAGAAAGCTTCATAAACTGTCCGAGAGGAAAGCACTTCTTGAGGACAGTATCTGCACACAGAAAGATATAAACAGGCGGATGTCAGAACTCCGTGACACACTTGAAAAAGAACAAGTCCTTGATGAATTTGACAGGGTGGTTTTTGAGAGTATCATTGACAGGGTAATTGTCGGAGGATATGAGGAAGACGGGACACCCGATCCTTACAAACTGACCTTTGTGTTAAAAGGTAATCAAACAGGAACAGTGCCACATGCTAAGGAGCAGTTTAAGGAAAAGGCAAAGAAGTCAAATGAAGAAAAGAGGGTGTCATAAGATGGAGAGCAGGCTGGCAGAAGTTGTTGATAAGACTGTAATTGTGGAAGTGGACACAGAATTAAGTTTGTGTTCATGTGAGAGTGACGTGGTGGACGAAACATGTTCATTAGGCGGTGACGACACAGGTAGAAATTGTGCGTTTTCCAGATGGAAGTATCAAAAATCCTAATAATTTCAAAGAGTTTCCGGTCATTAAGGGTTCAGTGCCAATGATGATCAAACGCACCATGCAGACATTGCAGGATTTGGTAATTGAAGAGATGGTTACGAAAGTGAATTACCAAATGGAAGCAATACGCAGATTTAATTATCCGTATCAGGCATTGGAAGAAGCTGTTGTGAATGCATTTTATCACAGAGATTATCTTTCTTATCAGTCAATTATGATTGAGATTGAGCCTGAGTTGATTCGGATTATCAGCTTTCCAGGAATAGACCGTTCTATTCCGCAAAGGGTAATCGAAGAGGGTGAGCGCTTCTCTTCCAGATACTATCGTAATAAACGTTTGGGTGAATTTTTGAAAGAATTGGATTTATCTGAAGGAAAATCAACAGGCATTCCAACTATTCAGGAAGAACTGCGGAATAATGGTTCGCCCAAAGCAAGGTTCTTTACGGATGATGACAGACGGGCTGTGACTGTGGAAATTCCAATCCATCCGGATTTCTTGAATAGAGATGAACCCCAAAATGAACCCCAAAATAAAATTAGTGAAAAGATTATTGAACTGGTAAAAGAAAATAATCTCATCAGCCGGAAAGAAATGGCGGAGAAGCTGGGGTGTTCTATGAGTACAATTAAGAGGGCACTTGCAAATTTAAAGGAAGAAGAGCGGCTTGTATATGAAGGTTCAAGCAGGAAAGGGCGTTGGATTATTAAATAAATTTTTTGTGTAAGTTGTCTGAATTTTCTTATATATTTTAACTGACTGAAAGAAATTTACAAACGAAAAAACATAATACCTACAAAGATACGCAAAATTTGTGTAAATAGGCATCTTTATGCCTAACAATCTTATCCCATATTCTGTATGCTATATGTAAGTTTTACGGTTTGAATTTTATAACCTATGACTTACGTAGGGTGGAACAACCTAGCATCAGAACAATGGGAAAGGAAACCGACAGTGTGGATTTAGAACTGGGAAGACTGGCAGACCTGTTAGCCTATCTAATTGAAAAATATGGAGATAAAATTGAATTGGAGAGCCTTCCAGATCCGCCGAGACCAACGACTGAATAGGTTGCTGGTCTTTGTTTTTGCGTATATTTTTCTTGTGCATATTAGTAGAAAATGGTATAATAAAAATATATCGTAAACACAATGTCCAAAACAAATGAGGAGCATAGATTATGGTCAAGAAAAAAGTAAAAGCCTATATGTACACAAGGGTATCAACTTCCATGCAGGTAGACGGATATTCCCTTGATGCACAGAAAGAGAAGATAAGAAAATACGCAGATGCATTTGAGTATGCAATTGTGGGGGAATATGAGGATGCAGGCAAATCTGGCAAGTCGATTGCAGGAAGGGCAGAATTTAAGAGGATGCTGGAAGATATAGAAGCAGATAAGGACGGTGTTTCTTATGTTTTAGTATTCAAATTATCCAGATTCGGCAGGAATGCCGCTGATGTACTGAATTCATTACAGCTTATGCAGGATTTTGGTGTGAATCTGATATGCGTTGAAGATGGCATTGACAGTTCAAAAGATTCCGGCAAGCTGATGATCTCCGTATTGTCTGCTGTTGCAGAGATTGAGAGGGAGAATATTCTTGTACAGACAATGGAAGGGCGGAAGCAGAAAGCAAGGGAGGGAAAGTGGAATGGCGGTTTTGCCCCTTATGGGTATAAGCTGGTCAGCGGGAAACTGGAAATTGAAGAACGGGAAGCAGAAGCTGTCAGAATTATTTATGATAAATATGTAAATACCGAGCTGGGATCCAATGGTGTTGCCAAGTATCTGGCACAGCAGGGCATAAAGAAGATAGCAAGGCAGAACGGAAGCAACACCATGTTTGATGCACATTTGATCAGGATGATATTGGACAATCCGGTATACTGCGGAAAGATTGCTTTCGGACGCAGGAAAAGGGAGAAGAAAGTAGGGACAAGAGACGAATACCATCTTGTAAAGCAGGATGAATATATGCTGTGCGATGGTATCCATGAAGCAATCATTGATATGAATTTGTGGGAAGCGGCACAGGAAAAAAGGAAAGCACAGGCTAAGAAATATGAATATGTAAATAAGGGGAAGGATGAAAAGATACACCTTTTATCTGGTCTGTTACGTTGCCCTGTATGTGGTTCCGGAATGTATGGGAATAAGTCAATCAAGAATAAGAACGGAAAGCACTACAAAGATTATTTTTATTATGGATGCAAGCACAGAAGGATGCTGCAGGGACATTCCTGCACATTTAATAAGCAGTTACAGGAAGAAAAGCTGGATAATGCTGTTGCGGAAGTCATAAGCAAGCTTGTAAGCAGCCCGAAATTTGCAGATATGATGCAGAAGAAGATCAATATGAAGGTTGATACCACAGAAATCGAAACAGAGATTTCAAATTTACAGAAGCAGCTAGGGCAGTACATCGGCACAAAAAGAAGCCTTGAAAAGCAGATAGACAGTCTGGATGTTGAGGACAGGCATTATGACAGGAAGCTGTCTGACTTGCAGGACAGACTGGATAAGATGTATGATAATATAGACGATATGGAGAAAAGCATAGCGGTCTGCCGGGACAGGAAAAAGGCAATTGAAGCCGAAAAGCTGACAGGCGATAATGTATATAAAGTGTTGATCTATTTTGATAAACTATATGCGGTAATGGAAGAGGCGGACAAAAGGGATCTGTTGTCTGCATTGATAGATGAGATTCAAGTATACGAGGAAGAGCAGGCGAACGGACAATGGCTGAAATCCATAGGATTTAAGCTGCCAATCATTGACAGTGAGATAGATTTGGGTTTGGACAATGATGGCCACGTTGAGACTGTGGTGTTTTTACAAAGGAAATGATACTAACATATCGCAAGTGATATGTTAGTATCGTTGAATTTATGCAGATTTTTGACCATTTTACATTTACTCCAAATGTAAAAAATGTTTTAAAAAAGAGATAAAATTCCAGTAAATGTTGAAATAGAACCGGCAGTGGTAGATATGTGATTACTAATGAAAGAAGGCGAAGCATATGGAAGAAATTGAAAAATCAATAGTGGAAACATTTGTGCCTGCTATTATTTCCGAATTATTATTCGAAGAGAAAATTACAGAAAACTCTAGTATTGAAGAAGTAAAGTGGGAAGTATTCTCGTTTTTGGATAGAGAACAATTAGAATTAATGAATGTTGCAATTACGATAGGTGATGAATTTGTAAAAGCAGTGGAAAATGCAGTGCGTTTAGGGCAAAAGAATGTTGCAATTGTTTTGGCAGGAATATGTTTTGAACAAATTACTAATGAACTTTATCATAAGATTCCGCTAAACCTAAAGTCGAAAAGATAGGTGAATGGAGTGAAGACGAAGATAATGATAATAAGGAGTATGATATAAGTAAATTAATACCACTTATTGAAAAAGTAAGGGAGATTTTTATTAAGGATATGGATATTTTGCTTCCAGAAGAGAAGAAATCTAAAGAAATTTTTAGAAAGGTCTTTAGAGATAAGTAAGCAATGAACAGAAATCTTTTTTTGAGTGGCGACAGGGGCATGTATTATTGGCTTAAATAAGGGCATTGGGTGAAAAATCCGGTAAAGAATAAGATGGTATGATTTGAACGTCAAATACAGGAGGTGCCACAATGCACGCATGGGAAGCAATTGAACAATCTTTAAAGTATATTGAGGAACACTTGACAGAAGAACTGGTAAGTATTGCCGACCTGTCTCCTTTTTATTTTCAGCGTTTGTTTAAACGACTGGTAAATAAACCGGTTCAGGAATATTATATTCAACAAAACCTCTGAAAGACCAAATGATCTGGGCTGAAATTTCTTTATTGACGTTGTCATCAGAAGAGGGCATTATAGAAGATGTAAGATTAATAAAGAAAATGGAGATTTAACAGGCAAGAAGGCATCAGCCGAAAGACGTATGCTTTTTGCCGCCAAAGGCCATGAGTATCAGTGGCAGCCTATTATGCTGACCGAGTATGGCGGAATTGCTTTTGACCGTAACGGTGCCGAAAATTCTTTTAAAAGCAGTTTTTGGATTGAAATTTTATGAGTGATTTATTTTCAGAGAGTTTAACGGAATATGTTAAACTCTCTGGAGTAATATTAGGAGAAAAATAAAATGGGTTTAATTACGTATCAAACATTAAGTGAAAATGAAATTTATCTGGAGCTATTTAAAGACTTTATCCGTCATCAGACAGTAACAAAATGCTGGCGCAGGGAAAATGGGAAGTGGATCATAAAAGACGATCCCTTTGTGGACGACTGGTCGGAAAAGGATTATGAGTTCCTGGTATCCTGTCTTAAAAATACAGTGGCCGGCGGAGGATTTGTCAATGCTGCTTTTTATAAAAATGCATTAAAAGGATTTGTTTCTGTAGAGCCGGATTTTTTTGGCGGGGAAGAAAAATACCTTGATTTATCAAGTATTCATGTCTCGGAAGATATGAGAGGCATGGGAATTGGAAAAGAGCTTTTTCTTTCTGCGAAGGAGTGGGGAAGAAGAAGAGGTGGAAACAAATTATATATATCTGCGCATTCAGCAGTAGAAAGCCAGGCATTTTATAAAAAGATGGGATGCGTGGAAGCAAAAATATACCATCAGAAACATGTGGAAGCAGAGCCTTATGACTGTCAGTTAGAGTGTAAACTTTAAAACCATATTGTACTTAAAACAGGCGGAATGAATTTATGGCAAACATTGCAGGAAAGATATCAATATTTTCTGAAGTTCACGAAGTATTTTTGGATGGTCAGAAAATTGCATTAAGCCACAAGGAATATGAACTGCTAAAATTTTTTATGATGAATGCAAGGCAGGCTTTTTCACGTGAACAATTATTGAATCGGATTTGGGGATATAAATTTGAAGTTTAGGTGACTGAAATTGAAAGATGGGGAAAAATGGGCAAAATAAAAGAACATTGATTATTTCATACATTATTTCTGTCCGTCTGCCTTTTGAAAAGGACATTTCTTTTCTGATCTGGGCTGCTATTGTAGTTGTATTGACGCTTACTGTAGATTATATATTAGGGCGTTTTATTTCAAAACCAATCTCAAATATTTGTAAATCGGCGCAGAAAATCGCGGGATTAGATTTTTCTTCGCATTGTGAAATAACTTCAAAAGATGAATTCGGCAGTCTTGCAGACAGCCTTAACAAAATGTCCGAGAATTTACAACGGACAATTATGGAATTGGAAAATGCAAATATGCAGCTTGAAAAAGATATATGTCAGAAGAAGCAGCTTCTGGAAGAGCGTAAAGAATTAACTGACTGGTTGTCACATGAAATGAAAACGCCTTTAGGAGTTATACGGGCTTATGCTGAGGGAATACAGGATGAATCAGATGAAGAAAAAAGACAGCAGTATTCAGAAGTAATTATAGAGGAAACTGAGAGAATGAGCAGGCTCATATCTACATTGCTGGATTTATCAGCATTGGAAAACAGAGCAGTTTCGTTTGTGAGGGAACGGTTTGAATTTATAGAATTTTTAGAGACGACAGCAGGACGATTGCTGATGGATTTGCCTGAAATCAATTTTAAATTGCAATATGAGTTTCCATTGGAATTGACGTATCTGCCGATACACCGGAAATTTATATGCTTTCATCGGGAATAGAAACCACCGATCATTATCGGGCAATATGGGGAGAAGCTGTGTTTAATGGATTAACACAAGAAGAAACTGAAATCATTGGTACGTATAACAAAGAGGAAAAAAGCCGGCGTGAAATAACTGCTGAGTTTTTATTTTTCGAATTATCGGCTGTTGGATTTTTTGACAGCCTTTTTCTTTTACCCGGAATATTGATTCAGGCGGGAATATTATCATTTATTATGGCATTAACAGGATTTCTATGTGCGGTATGGCTGCCTGATTTAATTCAAAACAAGAAATGATCTGGAAGCGGCAGTAAATGATCCGGTAACGCAGATGATTGGTGTCCTGCGGTCTGAAAATGGCATATGCACTGTTTTATCAGGTGATGATTAATTGTTATTACACTAATTACAGCAATGTTTATGGGATGTACATTTAATTCTATGAATATAATTGGTGAAAAGGAAGATGGAATTGCGCTTGTTAATCAAATTCTCCCAATGAATACCCGGACTTATATTCTGCAAAAATTGGCATTGGGATTTTGGGGGGAATTATATCGACGGCGATTACGGCTTTTCTTTGTATTAAAATTAATCAAAGACAAATAATCCCTTTGTTTCTGCTAATTGCTTTGGCAGTTTATACAGCTTCGCTTATTGGCTTATTTGTTGGACATATTTCATCAGGAATGATGATAGGAATAGCTTATATTAAAGTGATCATGATTGTGTTTCTGGCATTTCCTGTTTTATTTTATCTGATGGTTTCTACTGACAGTGTGATTTATAAGTTCTCTTATCTGCTCCCTTCCAGCGCAGCTTTTTATGGATTAATGGATCTTTATAGTGGGCAGGCGGAGAGACTATGGTTAAATATTGCAATATTAGCCGCTCATGCAGTTATATTAAATTTTGTTTTTATATGTTTCTCACAATATAGAACAAAGAAAATTTATCAGGTATAAAACAGTAATGGCTGCACCGGTAATATTTATCAATAAAACCGGTGCAGCATAACACTATTTCTGAGCTTTACGGCACTTCCAAACGTAAGCCAGAATATCTTTCAAAACAAGAAAGGCATCAAGTTCTTTGTAGCCATATTTCTTTTCCAGATCTTTAAGCAGCCTGCTTAATTCTTTGGCATATATTTGTATGTCCACTTCATTTTGATAGGTGGCAAGGATGGGATATTTTTTACTCCATGCCTTTGTCCAGTCAATTTTATCAGTTACAGAATCATCTGTCCGGTCAATAATTTCCTGGATTTCTTTTACATCAATATCAAATTCAATTAATTCGTCTAATGTTAGTTTATACAAATTTGATAGTTTTTTGGATTGACAAATATCCGGCAAAGTATCATCAAGTTCCCATTTTGAGATAGTCTGTCTGCTGACGCCCAGTTTTTCAGCAACTTCTTCCTGCGACAGGCCGCTTTTTTTGCGTGCATTAAAAAGGTTATTTCCTAAACTCATAATTGTTACCTCCTGTGCTGTGTTTGAACAAATTATAAGTGAAGGCGCGGTAAAAATCCAGCAATGGCATTTTCCATTTATGCCCGGTTTTTTAACATAATTCAGAATTACAAATTTTACCGGAAAAGACATCAATTTTCCCAATCTGATAGGAAGAAAAATTTTTTTTACTATTATATAAGTAAGTATAAAAGTCTGGGGGAATTAAAATATGCTTGGCGGTTCTGTAGTTATAGCGTTAATCCGATTTGCAATAAGCCTTGCTGGAGTCATCATACTGTTTCTGCTTATGAGTAATCCGCGGTTTAATAGAAAAAAGACCATAATTATTTATGGATGCTTTAGCATTGTTTTGCTTTTGTCTGCGTGTATCTGGTACATAATCGATCAGGAAAGCTGTACAAGAATGGTGGCTTTTTTCATGTATATCTGTTTTGCAGTTCTTTCTATATTTATAAACAGTGATTCTGTTTATCTTTCTATTTATAAACTGGCGCTTACATTTTATCTTTTGGCGTTTTTCCTTATTGGAGGCATTGAAATATCCGTTATTTTCTTTCACCGGAATGTATGGGCGGACATTATTGCACGAATTTTGTTAATTCTGCTTATGGTTTATTTTATTGAAAAAAAGGTAAAAGTTTCTATTCAGGAATTTGGTTATTATGTGGAAGAAGAATTGGACAGGTTTAGTGTTGTCGTAATGATTATCAGTATACTTTTTGGAATTGGATTTATTTTAAATCCCAATATCAAAGAGCATACACCTTACCGAATTTTCCAGATTTTTATGAATTTCTTTTTGACAGGTGCTTTACAGCTTCTTGTTTTCAGGCTTTATCTGCATATGGGGAAAGAAAAAGAATACCAAAGAGAAAATCAGCTTATGAAGATGAACCAGAGGCTGCTTGAAAGGAATATGGAACTTTTAGAGGAGTCGGTAGAATCCGGCAGAAGAATCAGGCATGACGCCAGACACCATAATATTGTAATTGCAGAGTATGCCCGTAGAAAACAAAATGAAGAGCTGCTGAAGTATCTTGAAGAATATAACAGGGAAATTGAAGAAAATATGACGGAAGCTATATGTGGAAATGCAGCGGTCAATAATATACTATCTGCATATACCAGAATGGCAAAGAAGGAGCAGATAAAGGTCACGCTGGATGTGGAACTTGGAAAAAATCTAACAATTCCTGACATTGATTTGATAACGATATTGGCCAATGCGTATGAAAATGCTATTTATGGATGTATAGAGGTGAAAAAACAGAGTAAAAATGAGGATTGTTTTATTCATATTATGATCAGCAAGAAGAAAAATAAACTGGTTATATACTGCAGCAATAC
>CANOBT010000166.1 GCA_947564305.1 uncultured Lachnospiraceae bacterium
CCAGCATCGCATATTTTCCAAAAAACATGGAAGAGAACAATACATAAATCGGCAGCCGGGCACTGCAGGACATAAAGGGAGTGACCAGGATTGTTTTCAGCCTGTCTTTGCGATTCTCCAATGCCCTGGAGGCCATCACCGCCGGAACGGAACATCCAAAGCCTAGCAGCATAGGAAGAAACGCTTTCCCTGACAGCCCAATTCCACTCATGATATCATCCATGACAAAGGCCACCCTTGCCATATATCCACTGTCCTCCAAAAAGGCTAACGCCAGGAACAGGATAAATATATTCGGCAGAAAAGTCAAAATTCCTCCAACACCAGATATAATTCCCTCCACAATCAGTGATTGCAGCATGGGACTGACGTTCCATGTCATCAGCAACGCCTGCGCTGTCTCTGAAAACATCTCCAGTGCTATCTCAAAATACCCTTTCAACCAATCTCCAACCGTAAATGTGAGGAAAAATACCAATGCCATGATTGCGAGAAAAATAGGCAGTCCCAGCCATTTCCCCGTCATATATCTGTCAATACTGTCCGTGCGTTCTTCCTTCTGGCTTTTATTTACCAGTGCTTCCTCTATGATTTCCTCAATGAAATCATACTTCTGGCTGATAATCTCTTTTTCATAGCTTCTGTCCAGGACGTTCGGGATGTCCAGCGGAAATTGTCTGCATACCTCCTCGTCCTGCTCTAAAATCTTAATAGCATGCCACCGCATATTCTCCGTATCCGGATATTTTTTCTCCAACACCTCAATGACCTGATCAATCTTATCCTCTATCATATCTTCGTACACCATCGCATACTCACTGTGATGGCTGTGAGGATGATCTGACTTATGTAAATGATGGTGGATAAACGGGCTCTGCTGCGTGTATTCCTTATGATGTGCCACTGCATTCATCAAAATCTCCAGACCTGAGCGCTTGCGCGCGGATACTGCGATACAGGGAATCCCCAGCATCTCCGGCAGACGATGGAGGTCGATTTCCATTCCCCGCTCCTTCACAATATCCATCATATTCAGCGCCAGTACAACCGGCTTCCCCAACTCGATCAACTGCAGTGTCAGATACAGATTGCGCTCAAGAGAAGAGGCATCCACCAAATCCACGATAACATCCACCTCATCATTTAGAATGCATTCCCTTGACACCTTTTCTTCCATCGTATAGGACGTCAGACTGTAAATTCCAGGAAGGTCAATCAGCTTAAACTCCTGATCCTTATATGTAGTCCATCCTTCCTTTTTCTCCACCGTAACTCCTGGCCAGTTTGCCACCTTGAGGTTCGCCCCGGTGTAAGCATTGAACAGAGTTGTCTTTCCACAGTTCGGGTTCCCGATGAAGCCCACATTGATTACTTTCTGGCTCATACAGATATCTCCTTTATCGTGACTCTGGCTATTTTACAGTAATATTCTCAGCAATCCTTTTGCCAAGGGCAAACCGGGTTCCTCGAAATTTTACAGTAAGCGCACCTTTTTTGTCGTTATTTAAAACTGTCACCTTGGTTCCGGCAGTGAGGCCAAGGGCCTCCAACCGCCGCTCCAGATTCAGCTCCACATCAATATCCTGAACCTCATAAACATGATGATTCTTTCCCTCTTTTAGTCTCATTGCATCTCCGTCCGGCCATATAATTTTGTTACTCTATAGATTTCCTTGACCAATTTTTCATCAATCTGGCCCTTTTTCAATCTCCACACCCAGTTATTTCCCAGAGTAGATGGTATATTGATACGTGCCTTTTCATCCAGACAAAGGAAATCTTGAATCGGAATAATACATAAATCGGCAACGCTGCTCATAGCCATGGCTATAAAATCCCATGCCAGAGTATCTTCGTCCAATGCCGGTTTCCGTAAATACTCTTTTGCAAAATCCCGGCAGCCCTTATCTACATTGTGATACCATCCACGTGTCGTATCATTATCGTGAGTCCCTGTATAAACCACACAATTGGTTGGATACGTATGCGGCAGATAATTGGCAGCCTCACGTGAATCAAACGCAAACTGGATAATTTTCATCCCCGGAAAACCGGTATCCTTCAAAAGCTGCAGTACTGTGTCTGTCAGGTATCCCAAGTCCTCGGCAATGATATCCAGCTTTCCGAGTTTTTTCTCCACAGCCTCGAAGAAAGCAATTCCCGGCCCCGGCTTCCAGCTTCCGTTCTCTGCTGTCGCATCCCCGTAAGGGATTGCATAGTATTCATCAAATCCCCGGAAATGATCGATACGTACCTTGTCATACAGTTGGAAACTATATGAAATACGCTTCATCCACCAACTATAGCCAGTCTTTTTATGGTACTCCCAGTCATAGAGCGGGTTCCCCCACAATTGACCTGTAGCGGAAAATGCATCTGGAGGGCAGCCTGCCACTGCAGTCGGAAGATTTTCGTCATTAAACTGGAACAATTCCGGATTGGCCCATGTATCCGCACTGTCAAATGCAACATAAATCGGGATATCTCCGATAATCTGCACGCCCTGTTTGTTGGCATAGTCATGGAGTTTGCGCCACTGACGGTCAAACTGGAACTGTTGGAACCGGTAGAAATCAATCTCCTCTTTCAGCTCCTCCTTTGCACGCTGTAATGCCTCCGGCTTTCTGTCACGGTATTCTTTCGGCCACTCGATCCAGCTTTTTCCTCCCTGAGAATCCTTGATTGCCATATAAAGACAATATTCTGTCAGCCAATCCTCATTTTTTGCGAGAAAAAGTTCATATTCTTCATCTGGCTGAAAGCGCTCAAAGGCTTTACGCAGTACTTTAAACCGGCTGAAATACAATGCCTCGTAGTCAATTCGATCCTTTTCTTTCCCAAAGCTGCAGGCCTTGCACTCCGATTTTTTCAGTAACCCCTCTTTTCTCAATGTCTTCAAATCAATAAAGTATGGATTCCCCGCAAATGTAGAAAATGACTGATAGGGGGAGTCTCCATAACCGGTAGGTCCAAGGGGCAGCAGCTGCCATTTACTCTGTCCGGCCTCCTTCAACTGATCCACAAATTCATACGCCTCTTTTGAAAAACATCCAATTCCGTATTTGGATGGCAAAGCAAAAATCGGCAGTAAAATTCCACTTTCTCTCATTCTATATTTCTCCTTTCCTGATGACGAGTACTCCCGCTAATTACCGAGAGTACTCCTTATATAAGCGAACAGTCTTTATTATATCTAAACTGGTTATCGCCCATGCTGTGACCCTGTATAATCCAATTCAATCGGGTCAATCGGGTCTACGGGATTCTCCTGACGCATCTTTGTATTGCGCCCATGACGGCGCAGCAGTTCCCCGCCTTTATTGTAAAACCAGAACGAATAGGCAAAAATCATTTTCACTCTGCCCATCTTTTCTTTCGTCGTCTTCGTATAATAGCCGCCGCCTGTCTGAAAGACTGTTTTTTTATGAATCATTGAAATCAAGTCAGTCTCACAGGTCACAGGCTCCGGCAATATGGTATAAGCCATCCCCACACACTCAGGCTTATGGGCATCACTTCCGCCCACTGTCACCTTAGCATATTTCTTCGCCAACTCAAGCGCCTGCTCATTAGATTCCTTAGACTCGCAGCAGTTATACGCCTCCACGAAATCAAACCGATTCATCAGATCCGGAGACCTGCGATATCGCTTCGTATTCGCAAAACTTAAATACTTCTCGCCACATGGATGGGCCGGACCTAAAACCCCGCCGTTACGATGCACAAAATCAATCAGCACAGATACCGTCATCCCCCGCAGCTCCAAAAGCCGCATCTTGACTCCTTCCGGCATAATGACTAATATATGCCCGGCGTCCCTGGTATCATACTCAATTCCTTTCAAAACAACAAAGTCCGTGTGCCTCTTCCCCTTTATGTGGTTTTTCCAATATCGGTAGCCCTTGTATGTGTTGTGGTCTGTGATCACCATTCCCTGAAACCCTTTCTCTTTCAGAAGAGTAATATACTCTTCCACACCGACCTTGCTGTCAAGGGACCCCTCTTTTACATGGCAATGCATATCTATTTTCATATACCGGCTCCTTTTATCATCTTCTGGTCCTTTGTTTTCCTTGTTTCCCTATCTTTCTTTTATTTTCCTCTCACCTTCTTATCTTGCTGCTTCTGCGCTTTCTTATTCTTTTCCAGCCTCACTTTTTTCTTCTTATTTTCCTCTTGCTGACTGCTCCCGTTTTCTCCCCGGGAGACATATCATCCAACTCATCAATTATGGCTCTGGCTTTTTCAATATCATTCACCACTGAACTTTCTTCCTGGATTTTTCTTGCCTTTTCCAGATTCCGCTTTTTCTGCCTGCCGGATTCCATCAGAAACTGCACAACAATTCCTAAAACAGCCAGCACTGCACAGATTGCAAGCCGAATAAGCTTACCTTTCCATGGCAGCAGCATAGAAATTGCAGTTCCTGCTCCGACCGCCCCATGAATACCTGTCAAAATAATAATAATCAGTTCCGCAAACCGCAAAGTAAGCAGCGCAATGACAAGTCCTGCCGCTGCACAGGACAAAAGTGTTATCCAGTCCTGAGGCTGCAGGATATACATCCCAAATGCAGCTCCTGTAATCCATGCAACGAGAAAAACACCAACATGATAAAAAACTGCGCCGAGAATGGCGAGAAGGATTCCCAAAACAGCACCAATGATCATGGACATTTTCACATCCATTCCAAAGGCGGCAGATGCCGCAAAGCCGATGCCAGTTCCTGCCGCAAGACCGAAAAACGCAGACCATACACGTATCAGCTTTAATCCCAAAAAGCACCATAAAAGTCCTCCCAGAACAGCTGCTGCCAATACCGCTAATATGATGGTCCTCATACGGCCTTCTAATGTCAGAGGATTTTGAAGCGCCATATCATAGCCCGTGTCCTGCAAAATGTCTTTCAGCGTGTATACATCCATACTTCCCTCTCCTTATCTTATGTTCTCCCCTTATTTCATCCAAAATTTATCTTTGGAACACTTTTAATTTTACCATATTTCCTATATTATACAAGAATAAATTTCTTCTAAACGAACCCGTTGTGTTGAAATGAACTGTAATACAGGCCGGAAAGTTTACATTGACATTTGTATAAAATCTCATTAGAATAACATGCATAGGCATTTTGGCCATATACTTTTATAAAAAAGGAGTTCATACATATGGAACATTTAACAATTCCAGAGAAATATCATTCTCCACTGACCATCCGGGAAACGGAGGTCGCCATCAAGGAAGTAAAGGACCATTTTGAACGTGCGCTGTCTAAGTCACTTCATCTGACTCGTGTCTCAGCGCCACTGTTCGTCCGTCCTGAATCTGGGTTAAACGATAATCTAAACGGAGTAGAACGCCCTGTTTCTTTCGGAATCAAAGAGCAGGATGAAGCCACGGCTGAGATTGTTCATTCTCTTGCCAAGTGGAAACGTCATGCGTTAAAACACTATGGTTTCCATTCAGGAGAAGGTCTCTACACCGATATGAGCGCTATCCGCAGGGATGAGGATACAGACAACATTCATTCTTTATATGTGGATCAATGGGACTGGGAAAAAGTCATTTCTAAAGAAGAGCGGAATATGGAAACTCTGGAATATACGGTACGGAAAGTATTCAGTGCATTGAAGGAGACAGAAGATTTCATTTCCAGACGGTATAATTATATACAGCCGCTCCTGCCTGATGATATCTTCTTTATCAGCTCACAGGAATTGGAAGATATGTATCCGGACTGCACGCCAAAGGAGCGTGAGAATCGAATTGCAAAAGCAAAAAAGGCGGTTTTCATTTCCCAGATTGGAAAAACACTTGCTTCCGGTGACAAGCACGATGGCCGTGCACCAGATTATGATGACTGGGAACTGAACGGAGATATCGTTGTATGGTATCCGGTTTTGAATATGGGACTAGAACTCTCTTCTATGGGAATCCGAGTAGATGAAGACTCTCTGGCACGCCAGTTAAAGCTTGCGGGATGTGAGGAGCGCTCAGAGCTGCCTTTCCAGAAAGCACTTCTGAACAGAGAGCTGCCTTACACCATCGGAGGCGGAATCGGCCAGTCCAGAATCTGTATGTATTATCTGAGGAAGGCCCATATCGGTGAGGTCCAGGCTTCCATCTGGCCTGACGAAGTGTTGGATGCTGCACAGCAGGGCGGAATCCAGTTATTGTAAATTCATTTGTTCAGAATCTACAAAATCCAGCCATGTTGCCTAACTCTTTTAGAAACTGTCCAAAAGTCAAGCCCCCTAATAATTGATGCGGAATTTGACTTTGGAACAGTTTCTTAATTTTAAGAGTTCCTAAAAAACGCTATGTAAATCCCATCCTACCATATCCCAATCCCTTCTAACAGGATTTTTCCGCCAATGAATATCAGAATAATGCCTCCGCATAATTCTGCTTTGGCTCTGTATTTTGTTCCAAAGATACTCCCAATCTTCACTCCAATGGCAGAACAGACAAAAGTCACCACTCCAATAAACGAGACAGCCGGAATAATGGATACTTTGAGGAATGCAAACGTAACACCTACTGCCAATGCATCAATACTTGTGGCAACAGCCAGAAGGAACATAGACTGGACTGTCATAGAGTTGTCCAGATTGTCATCTCCTCCAAAAGATTCTTTTATCATTTTTCCACCGATGATAATCAATAAAACGAATGCAATCCAATGGTCATATTCGGTAATCGCATCTGAAAAAAATCTGCCTAAATAATATCCCAACAAAGGCATGAGTGCCTGAAATCCCCCAAACCAAACTCCTGCAAGAGCCATATGCTTTTTGTTAATCTTTCCAAGGGAAAGCCCCTTACAGACCGATACCGCAAACGCATCCATTGAAAGACCTACAGCCAGTACAAAAAGTTCAATAATTCCCATTTTTCCTCTTCCCTTCTTAACGTAACAGATTTGCTGTGCAAAATAAAAATGAGACACATGAGCAGCTATCTTACGTAAGGAACTGTCTCAAAATAATTCATACATACTATTTTGAAATAATTCCTAAGCTGTCCATGAGTCTCATCATTTCAAGTATTACCGGGGACGACACAGCCCCATTATGTCGATAATACTGCATATCAGACTATTGTATAATATGCTGATTACTCCCTCTTGGAAATTGCTGACATTGTAACATATTGAGAGCGATTAATCAAGTAAAAATGAAGAAGTATGAATAATCTGTGACGATTTCTTTCTAGTTAATTGTGACGGCGCATGACCAGTCAAGCTATGATCTGCGTCTGCCATTTAAAGATACTCTGCAACAATCTTCACATAATCTTCCGTCTTGTCCCGCATTATATGGAATCCACGCCACAGCTCCTCCAGAGGAAATCTATGTGAAATCAATTCTGCGGGTGATATCTGCTTTTGCTCCAGTCGTCTTAATACATAATGCCAGTCATCTTCCTGAATACACCCGCACACTTCTTTATCCGCACACGCATCGTATCCTGACATATTGTGTTTTGTCTGTGATAAACTGCTAGCAAATGAAGAGTTCCATGTTCCTGTGACTGTCAATTGGTTACGCAGAATTTTCCAATATACAGATTTTTCTAAATACATATCCGAAAATGGATTTCCCACAAGCATCACTTTGCCCGCAGGCGCCGTATAGTCAATCGCCGTAGCGAGAGTCTCATTCTTTCCCACACATTCAAAAAACACATCTGCCCCCGCACCATCTGTGCGCTCCATAATCCATCTCCCGGCATCCTGTGTTCGGCTGTCGCAGTAGGAATCTGCTGACAATCCCAACTTTAATACCTTTTTCTTTTGAAATTCCTTATTTCCAATGGTTAAAATATTTTCAAATCCTGCTTCCCGAAGAAACATGAGCAGCAGAAGACCAATCGTACCAAGTCCACATACAACTACAGTATCGTCAGCCACTGGCGCTATTCTCCTCATCGCATGGACTGCCACTGCCATAGGCTCCAGCATAGAAGCCTCTGCAAATGTAACGCTATCCGGCAATTGTATCACATTCTCTGCCGGAACTGCCACATATTCTGCAAAGCCTCCATCTCTGCGGGATCCCAAATAGCTGTAATTCCTACACATCTCGTACTGTCCTTTCTGACAGGGACGGCAGGTTTCACATGGAATCAAAGGAAAAATCCCCACACGCCGTCCCTGCAGACTTACGTCCACGGTTTCCCCCAATTTTGTCACAACTCCAGAAAATTCGTGGCCTGGAATCAATGGGAAAGAATAAGTACCATTCTGATAAACCCTAGGAATATCTGAACCACAGATACCGGCTGCCTGTACCGCAACTAATACTTCGTTTTCCTTTATTTTCGGCTGCTCCACTGTTTCCATCCTGAAATCATTGATATTATGCAGTACCCAAGCTTTCATCTGTTCCTCCTGCTTTTTATAAAACTCCCCGCAGCAAAGCTGCGGGGAATAAAATGGTTCCAAAATAAAATTTTATATATAAATTCTCTTTCATATCTACTGTTGATGTTGCTTTGTCAGTTCCTCAATCGTATCTATCAACACGGGCAGATTCAAAGGTTTTGCCAGATGAACATTGATTCCGCTCTCCTTTGACTTCCGATAATCATCTACAAACACACTGGCTGAAAGCGCAATAATCGGAATATTTGCCAACACCGGATTCGGAAGTTTACGGATTGCTGCAGCTGTCTGCCATCCATCCATAACCGGCATCAAAAGGTCCAGAAGAATCAAATCATAATCGCCAGGAGATGCCTGTTTCATTTTCTCTAAAGCAACCTGGCCGTCCTCGGCCGGATCAACAATAAATTCCATACGCTCCAAAAGTTCCGTCTCAATATCACGGTTGATTTCATTATCCTCAACCAAAAGAATCCTTTGCCTTGGCTTTGGTTCTGACTTGGATTCTTCTGCATCAGACTGTGAATTATTGCGCAGACGGAATGTCACTATGAATGTACTGCCCTTGTTCTCGACACTCTTTGCATCAATCGTTCCGCCCATTTTGTCGACAATGCTTTTTACAATGGTCAGCCCTAAGCCAATACTGTGAACCCCGCTGAGTGTAGAATTCTGTTCCCGGCTGAAAGGCTCAAAGATATGGTTGATAAAGTCCTCGCTCATACCGATACCAGAGTCTTCCACAGTCATGCAGTAGACTGCCTGCTGATTTTCCAGTTCTTCTCCTTCTGTAATCTTCACAGTTACTTTGCCGCCGGGCTTCGTATAGGTCACAGCGTTGTTCACCAGATTGAGCATCATCTGTTTCAGCTTTTCCTTATCTGCTAAAACACCGCTGTGTTTAATCCCACTGCAGTCCAGAGAGTAGGAAATATTCTTTTCCTCCGCATGAGGCAGCAGGAAATCATAAACCTCCTGACTGATGTCACGCAGATCACATTCCACCTCTGCTAACTCATCAGAAGACGAAAGCGCTGTAACCTCAAGCACTTTGGTAAGCATATCTAAAAGTTTTTTGCTAGCATTCTCTATCCGTTCCAAATAGCTGCTAAGTACACCCGGATCATTCAGACTGCTCTTTGCCAATGATGTAAAACCAAAAATGGCATTGATTGGAGTCCTTATATCATGCGAAATATTCGTAAGGAATGTATTCTTTGCAATTACAGCCGTATTTGCCTGATTCCTGGCCTCCTCTAACTGCCGCTCCTGCTCTGCCTGCTGCTGTTTTCTTTTGTCTGTAGCATCCCCAACAAATACAGAACAAACATTCCCGTCAGCTTCACCGTGGATAAAATAGCCATAATTTTCAATCCAGCGAATGGTACCATCCTTACGATGAATCCGGTATTCCACATAGTCCATTTGCTCCTGACTGTCCCGAATCTGTTTCTGAATACTCTCCTTGACTGCCGCTATGTCATCCGGATGAATCATTCCCTGAAAAGAATTATTTGTAAACTCTTGAAATTCCTTCAATGTATCACACTGAAAAATACGAAGCAATCCATTATTTGCATAAAGAATCTGCTGACCTTCATCCGCACGGTAAATCAAAATACCACCAGGCATCTCGTCCATAACCCCACAGGCTGTCCGGAGGTTCTGCAGTTCCTCAGCGGAAAGCAGATCTGTCTGTTCACTTCCGTCTAAAATATGATCAATCTCAACCTGATTCGTTTGTAATAAATGTAGAGTATGTATGACATTTTTCATAAAACAATGGTTATATTCCAACTCTTTCATGGTGCTTCTCCCTTCTTTCTAATAAAGAAGTATATCACAAAAAAATCGGATTGTCATTATTTATGAATAAATATGCGGGGATTTTTCGAGCGCGCAATCCTAAACAACAGCCTCAATAATTTTTTTACCGCCTATAATCAATTCCCTGACACCAATCTGTTTCTTTTTATTAAAATTAAAAATCAGCATATATCCTGTATCTTTATGATAATCATTCAAATAACTGGCTATCTGTGATTCGCCACGGTTATTGTATTCCTGGCCTCTCCAGATTTTTGTTTCGATTATATGCTGCTCTCCTCGATAGTCTATAATAATATCTGTACGTCCCATACTTCTTGTTCGTGATTCAATGTAGTAATTTCCTGTACCATTAATAATCGGTTGGAGATAAAGCAAAAATAATTTCCGCCCGGACTCTTCAATAAATTTCTCTTCACTGTCAGAATATAAGTCGTGAAAGTGTTCCACAAACCTTTCTAAAACAAGCCTCATATTAAGATGTCCGCCGATTACAAATTGGTTCTTTTCCCTGACCGATGCACTGTAAATATCATTTTTCTGTATTTCCTCTGCTGAAAGATACAGATTGTAGAGAACCGTCTCGAAAATACGGTTTGCAATTGCCACATCCCCATTCTGATTCTTGATAAATCCGAACATGGATGCCATACCTATCACTGGATTCAGAGGACGGAAAGGCACACTTTTCCCTGAAAAAAGTATCTCAAAAGCCATCTCATCCAATTCCGTATAGTCCTTAAGCTTCCCGGTAAGAGATTCAAACAGTGTATTGTTCTCAATAAGCATAATGTGGATTGCTGATAAAAAACCATCGTTGGTCCATGCTGTTTTTTTATCAGGAAATTTTTCACTCCCTGCTATTTTTTCATCTATCAGTTTGCATATACGTGTACTAAAAATGGATAACCCGATGTATAATCATAAATCTGCTCAGATATTCCCGCTATATCCATTCCTGTATGATAGTCTTCTTCATACGCTTTCATCATTCCTTCAATCCCAGCTTTTGACAAACTCATCTCCACATCAAAATCTGCTGCGATATTCCAGGGACTGTTCTTCTCATGTTCTTTTTCAGAACGCATTTTCACTTTTAAATTCTTTATATCACGAACTCCTGCAAGAATCACGGTACGAAATGTCGGCCTATTATTTCTCTTCAGATATAGATTCCGAAGCACACCTAGATATTCCCCTTCCAGCCTATCCTTGAGAATTTCTAACGTAGTTGTCTTGCCATACTGTCTGGCACGGTTAATCGTAAAATATTCTTCTGCATCAATATATCCCTTGATTTCTTCTATTTTGTCCGAAATATCTACCATGTAATGATGTTCTGGAAGACATAAACCTGTAACATTAAATTTTTTCGCCATTGAAGCCTCCATTCAAGCCAACTAACGAAGAGGATTCCAGCAAAATAAGTGTATTTACTTTTTTCTTGGCAATTACCGCACTGCATACGACTGTTTTTCCAAAAGCTGTTGCAGCATGTAATATTCCATTATCAAACTTTGTTA
>CANOBT010000167.1 GCA_947564305.1 uncultured Lachnospiraceae bacterium
CCCTCCCTGTTACCAGGGAGGCGGTAGTCTCTTACACTGCCTTTCCACCCTTACCGCAATCTGCCTGCAGCATTACTGCACTTTTACAGCTTATCTACAGACGAAGTAGCTATTCTGGTACTTTTATGATATACGGCGGTTTATTTCTGTTGCACTGGCCTTGGAGTCACCTCCACCGGACGTTATCCGGCATCCTGCCCTGTGAAGCCCGGACTTTCCTCGTCTGCTGCCTTTCGGCACCTGCAGACGCGATTGTCTGTCTTACTTAATCAATATTCATATTATGTCATCAGACCTCAATTTGATGACATAGCGCGCATCAGCGCGTTTTTTATTATACTATGTCACTCTCCTGATGTCCAATGTTTTTTTACAAATCAGCTCGGCATACCCTGCACTGCTTAAATCATTTATATATTTCCTGCCCCTTCATCTATCAACAATTCATCCCCATCCGCGGCCGTAGTAGCCAGTTCATCGCACCGTTCATTCTGGGGATGTCCGGCATGTCCCTTAACCCAGTGGAATACAACCTCATGATTCTTCTTAGCCTCTAAGAGCCGTTTCCAGAGATCCACATTTTTTACCTGCTCATTTTGTCCCCGTTTCCAGCCCTTCTTAATCCAGCTTTCAATCCAGCGCTGGTTAAATGCATTGACCACATATTGTGAATCCGAGTACACATCCACATTGCAGGAACGGTTCAGCGCTTCCAAACCGGCAATCACAGCCATAATTTCCATCCGGTTATTCGTAGTCTTTTGATAGCCCTGAGATATTTCCTTTGTATGTAATTCGCCCTTGGAGTCCACATATTCCAAAACAGCGCCATAACCTCCTGGTCCGTCCGGATTGCCCCGGGCTGAGCCATCCGTGTATAACTTCACCTGCATTGATTTACTTCCTCTCTTAGAATCTTTATGTAATATTTTTCCTAATACTCTTTGGCGACTCTATTTCATTTATAAGTCAAATAATTCATCAAAGCTAATTTTAAAATTAGGGAACATGACCAACTGTAAGTCTTGCTTATTTTCTTCTGCAACTGTTTTATACAAATAAAAATATGTTGTTCCATCTTCTCGGCCGTCATTCAAATATATCTCAACTTGTTTTCTTCTCCAATCCACAATCCAATATTCAGAAACTCCAACTTTTCTATAGATTTCCATTTTTTCGTTACGGTCATAATCTTCTGTTGATTCTGATATTACTTCCATAATCATTCTTGGAATACCCGTTAACGATACATTTTTCCTATCCCTGGTATTACAATTTATTGAAGCATCCGGAATCACAATTTTATTATCATTCTCATGCCACTGATATTGCACACCATCTCCCAGTACACGGCATAGAGAATCTTTTATCTGTTTTCCCACCATGACTATGAAATTATTAATCACAAAAGAATGTTCAATATTATACATTGAGTACCTCCACCGTCTGCATCAATTCCGGCAGGATATACTCTACCCCTTCTTTCGCCAGCTTCACACTGTCCGGGAAATTTACGATCACTGTCTTATTGCGGACACCCGCCGCCGAACGATCCAAAATCACTTTTTTTGAGTATCGGACGTTATAAGCCCTGACTGCCTCCGGTATCCCGGGAAGCAAACGTTCTGCCGCCTCTGTCAGAGCCTCCGGGGCACAGCTTCTCCCCGAAGGCCCGGTAGAACCTATGGTCAGGATAATCTGTATAGTTCCCTCGTCCGCTAACTGTCTCAGCACCTCTTCCACCACAGTCTTATCGTTTGGAAGAACTCCTGCCTTCGTCTCAAATCCAATCTGTTCCACAACGCGCTTTACCGCCGCCCCCGCCGGACTGACCTTCTTCGACTTATAAGCTCCCGTACTGATTGTAAATACCGCTGCCTTCATCTTGTCCTATCCCCTTTCTGATGAATGCCTCTGATGTAATCTACCCATAATATGCGGCAATCCTTAATTCAAGTTAGAACTGCAAATTGCAGCTAAAGCCTCTGATGGAGGAATTATCATCCGGGAGCCTTATCACTCAGAAAGAAACGAAAGCGCATCTATCTCAAAATCTGCTCTGCATATTCGTTGGCTTTTCTGAAGATTTCTTCTTTGGAGCAGTCCAAATAAAATTCTCCGTCCTGATAAAGCACCTTTCCACCCACCATTGTCATCTTCACATTCATCTTGCTGCCACTGTAAACCAGATTTTTTTCCGGATTTCGATATGGCTGCATGTTAGGCTGATTCAAGTCAATCAAAATCATATCAGCCTTTTTCCCTTCTGCAATGCTGTCGCACTCCGTCAGCCCGCAGGCATAAGCTCCGTTTACAGCCGCCATTTTCAGAACTTCCCATGCCGGAACTGCCTCCGGATCGTCGCAAACAGCCTTCTGCAATCCGGTCACTAAAAACATTTCCCTGAACATATCCAGACAGTTATTACTTGCCGCTCCGTCTGTTCCAATCGCAACCGGAATTCCCATCTCCACATAGCGTTTGATAGGAGCAATCCCGCTTGCCAGTTTCAGATTAGAAGCCGGGTTTGTTACCACATAGATTCCTCGGTTCTTCAAAATCTCAAAATCTGTCTCATCCATGTGTACACAATGGAATAATGTCCCGCCATGCCGGAACAGTCCCAGTGAATCCATGTATGCAACCGGTGACATCCCTGTTCTCTCCCGGCACTCCTCCACTTCTCTTCTTGTCTCAGAGCAGTGAACGGAAACCGGAGCCTGATACTTATCTGCCAATGCGGCAATTCCTTCCATAAGTTCTTTGCTGGTAGTATACTCCGCATGGAATCCAATCCGGTGGCTGATCTGCCTGGATGTATCCGTATTGAAACGCAGGAAATCTTTTTCTACCTGCTCCACGGTTCCGCCAAAATTGTTGATACTGTCACAGAACACATACCTAAATCCCGTATCCTTTGCAGCACGCGCCCCGTCATCCACATGAAAATACATATCATATGCCGTAGTAATCCCACTGGTCAGATATTCCATAAACGCTAGCTTTGTAAACCAGTAAAGACTTTCTCCAGTGAGTTTCGCCTCCGCCGGAAATACCTTATTGTAGAGCCACTCATTCAATTTCAGGTCATCTGCATAGGATCTTAAAAATGTCATGGCAGAATGAGTATGCGCATTTTTAAATCCCGGCATCAGAAGATTTCCCTGCCCATCAATCTCTTTGTCCCAAACTTCCTGTGACTCCTGCTGCGGTCCCACATAGGTGATGGTATCATCCTTAATCCGTACCTCGCCCTGGATGATATGATTCCCTTTTTCCATGGTCAGGATTTTTACATTATAAATTCTTGTATTCATGGATAAATTTTCCTCACTTTCATATTATTGACAATCATGAAAAAATTATTCAGCAGATTGAAAAGTGCAGAAAAATAACTGATGCATATTGCCGTATATGCATGCGTTATTTTCCTGCAGTTCCTTATAATTTCTTGATAATCTGTGTCACCAGACGTTCAAAATCCTTTGCCCGTCTGTCTGCAGTCTCCTGTACATCTTTATGACTCAATTTTTCCTTAGAGATGCCGCTTGCCATATTGGAGATACAGGAAATTCCGCACACCCGGATTCCTGCATGACGTGCTGCCAGAGCTTCACCTGCGGTGCTCATACCTACCGCGTCTGCGCCGAGAGCCGCGAACATACGGATTTCTGCCGGGCTTTCATAGTTCGGCCCGGAAGCCTGCACATAAATCCCTTCCTGAACAGGAATCGCCTCTTCCTCTGCCGTTTTGCGGATGATTTCCCGAAGTTCCAGGTCATAGATATAACTCATGTCCGTAAAACGTTCTCCCATTTCTGATACATTTTCCCCAATCAAAGTAGAAGGTACAAAATTGGAAATCTGGTCTGTAATCATCATAAAATCGCCAACATGGAAGTTCTGGTTGATTCCGCCCGATGCATTTGTTAAAAACAGCACTTCAATCCCTAAAAGCTTCATCACACGGATAGGCAGTACCACCTCCTGTGGTGTGTAGCCCTCATAGTAGTGTACTCTTCCTTTCATCAGAACCGTAGGCACATCCCCAATATATCCGAACAAGAACTTTCCTTCATGTCCCACTACCGTAGATACAGGAAATCCTGGAATATCGCCGTAAGGAATCTCACATTCCACTTTCATATTTCTAGCGTAATTGCCAAGTCCGGACCCCAAAATCAGTCCCACACGCGGTTGGAAATCCGTTACCTTTCTACAGTACTCATAACATGCCTTTGCTTTCTCATACTCTTTGCTCATTGTATTTACCCCTTTCATCGTGAACACTTAAATACTAATTCGTCCCATCTGCGGTCCACTTCTTTTTGAAACTCTTCAATCAGATATTCGTTTTCTTTTTTAAACAAATGTTTAAACCGCCCCTGCTTCACTAAAAATTCTTCAATCGGAAGCTTTTTCTTTGGCTCGTAGTTCAGAATCCATTTTCCTTCTACAACTTCAAACAACGGCCAATAGCAGGTCTCCACACCCAACTTACAGATTTCCATGATATCCGGCGTATTGTATCTCCATCCGCGCGGACAAGGCGCCATGATATTTAAAAAGGCTGCTCCTGGTGTATAAATTGCTTTCTCAGACTTAATATGAAGGTCCTTAAAATTCTGCACAAACGTAGTCTGTGCCACATAAGGAATGTCATGTGCTGCAATAATAGCTGCCAGGTCCTTCCGATTCTGAGGTTTTCCGTTGCTCTTAGTCCCCACCGGAGTGGTCGTCGTATCCGCATACATTGGAGTCGCAGAAGAACGCTGGATACCTGTATTCATGTAAGCGCCGTTGTCATAGCATACATATACCATATCATGGTTTCGCTCCATCGCCCCGGACAAAGACTGGAATCCAATATCATAGGTACCACCGTCACCGCCAAATGTAATGAATTTGTAGGTTGCATCCAATTTCCCTTTTCTTTTTAAAGCTTTATATGCTCCCTCGACACCGCTCAAAGTGGCGCCTGCATTTTCAAAGGCATTGTGAATGTAGCTGTCCTCCCATGCCGTGTAGGGATAGGTAAATGTAGATACTTCCAGACATCCGGTGGCATTTCCAATCACTGCCTTGTCTCCCTCGTGAAGTCCGCGCAGAACATTTCTTACCGCAATCGTCCCTCCACATCCGGCACACATTCTGTGTCCGGGAGCCAGGCGTTCTGGTTTATTCATGGTCTCTTTAAAGTTATAACTCATGCCTTGTCCCCCCTATTCTCGAATTCCGAGATAACGATAGGTTTCTCCTGCATCGCCATCTTCAGCAATCTGTTTCAGTTCTGCAAAAACATGTTCCATATCTTCCACACGCACATCGCGCCCGCCCAGTCCATAGATATAATTCACTGCCAAAGCCTGGGAATGCGCACGGAACAAAGCGGACATCACATCTGCCCCCAGAGGACCTCCATGATTCGTATATCCTTCTGCACGGTCCATGACTGCGACAACCTTTATATGGGACAATGCCTTTGCAATCTCCACCGCCGGGAAGGGGCGGTAAAGACGAATCTTCAATAATCCTACTTTTTCTCCCTTTGCCCTCAGCACATCAATGGCATCTTTTGTGGTGCCTGCCGCGGAACCAATCATCACAACTGCAAAATCCGCATCTTCCATACAGTATTCTTCAAACAAGCCATATTCCCTGCCGGAAACTGCTGCAAATTCTTTTGCTACCTCCTGCACCACCTGGCTTACATGTTTCATCCCCTCTGCCTGGTTCCGTTTTGCTTCCATATAATAATCTGTAATTGAGTAAGGTCCCACAGCCATCGGGCATTCCGGATTCAGCAAATAATTTTCCGGCTCATATTCACCAACAAAATTACGGACATCCTCATCCTCCAAAAGCTCCATATTTTCCACCGCATGACTGGTGATAAATCCATCCTGACATATCATAATCGGCAGCCGAACATCCTTATGTTCAGAAATCCGATAAGCCTGGACCATATTGTCATAGGCTTCCTGATTATTTTCCGCATAAATCTGAATCCATCCGGAATCCCGCGCACCCATACTGTCCGAATGGTCGCAGTTGATATTGATAGGACCCGACAATGCACGGTTGACCAGAGCCAGTGCAAGGGGCAGACGATTCGATGCTGCAATATACAGTTCTTCCCACATATAGGCCAAACCACAAGAAGACGTGGCCGTCAGACTTCTTGCCCCTGCCGCTGAGGCCCCGATTGCTGCACTCATGGAACTGTGCTCACTCTCCACTGGGATAAACTCTGTATCCACCTGTCCATTTGCCACAAAAGATGCAAAATATTGCGGAATTTCTGTGGATGGTGTAATTGGAAATGCCGGAAATACATCCGGGTTAATCTGACGCAGAGCAATCGCAACTGCCTCATTTCCTGATAAACGATCTCTTTTTGCCATTTCTTATTCCACCCCTTCCATCGTAATCGCACCGAACGGACATGACTTTACACAGATGCCACAGCCCTTGCAATGCTCATAATCAAACGCTCCGCGCTTATAATCTACAACAGGAATACAACTATCCGGACAAACCGGAACACACAGCAGACATTGTTTGCATTTGTCCTCAATAAATTCTGGCTTGTCTGTAGACCATTCTCCGGTATTAAATTGCCTGGAAGTCCCCGCACCTGCGATGACCATTCCTTCCGTCAGGTCTTTCCATCCTGCCTTCACGCCTAACTTTTTAATATCTGTCGCCATCTACCGCACCTCCTGAAATGCCATCTTCAATGCTGCCATGTTTCCATCTATCACTTCCGGCTTTCCGGCAAATTTGTGTGAGAAAGATGCTTTCATCTCTTTTAAAAATGTCTCTTCCTCCATAATTCCTGCTACTTTTACAATCGCCGCAAGCATAGGTGTATTTGGAAAATACCTTCCCATGGTCGCCATGGATACCTTGTGTGCATCAATGATGTACACCTCTCCCTCATATCCTTTCAGATGCGGAATAATCTCTTCTTTGGTACGCTGGGTATTTACAAGGATTGCACCATCCTTTTTCAGCCCCGCAGTCACATCCACTGCTTCTAACAGTGATTCATCCACCACTACGACATACTGCGGATCATAAATGTTGGAATGTACACGAATCACTTTATCGCTGATACGGTTATATGCAGTAATCGGCGCACCCATACGTTCCGGGCCATATTCTGGAAATCCCTGAACATATTTCCCTGTCTGAAATGCCACATCAGCCAGTAAAAGCGCCGCCGTCTTGGCACCCTGGCCTCCCCGGCCATGCCATCTGATCTCTGTCAGGTTACTCATCTTCTTTCTTCCTTTCTGTATAGTATCTCTAAAAGAGCCTTATCACTTATTACATAATATACATACTGGCAGTGTCTTTATATACAAAAAACACTGCCAGTTTTTATACTAAGTATCAAAAATCTACCTGTATTGATTCTGCTTCTATTTCTAACAGCTACTTACTTTACAAGCAATGACTTCCCTGTCATCTCTGCCGGCTGCTCCAGTCCCATAAGCTCAATCAAGGTAGGAGCGATATCTGCAAGACATCCGCCCTCCCGAAGCTTATAAGCCGGGTCAGCATTCACCAGGATAAACGGAACCGGATTCGTGGTATGAGCGGTAAACGGCTCTCCCGTCTCCCCATCAATGAGCTGCTCTGCATTTCCGTGGTCCGCACAGATAAACATCTGTCCATTTACCTCTTTCACTGCATCCACTGCTTTACCTACACATTCGTCCACTGCCTCGATTGCCTTGATTGCTGCGGCTTCCACACCGGTATGTCCAACCATATCCGGATTTGCAAAGTTGATAATAATCACATCATACTTATCCGACTTGATGGCTTCTACAAGTTTATCGCACACTTCATATGCACTCATCTCCGGCTGAAGATCATAAGTCGCAACTTTCGGAGATTTTACAAGAATTCTGTCCTCTCCCTCATTCGGCTCTTCCACACCGCCATTAAAGAAGAAAGTTACATGGGCATATTTCTCTGTCTCTGCAAGACGAGCCTGTTTCAATCCCTTCTGTGCAAGGAATTCTCCAAAGGTATTGGTAATCTCTTCCTTTACAAATGCCACCTGCTTATTTTCAATCGTCACATCATATTCTGTAAAGCAGACATAGGTGGTTTTTACACGCGGACCTCTGTTAAAGCCTTCAAAGTTGTCATCACAGAATACTCTGGTAATCTCTCTTGCCCTGTCCGGACGGAAATTGTAAAAGATAATGGAATCCTGATCCTTGATTGTGGCAACCGGTGCACCATCCTTCATCACTACTGTAGGAAGCACGAATTCATCTGTTGTCTCTGCATCATAAGAAGCCTGGATTCCTGCCGGGCCGGACGCAGCAGTCTCACCAATTCCCTTAACGAGTGCATTGTACGCTTTCTCCACACGCTCCCAACGGTTATCTCTGTCCATTGCATAATAACGTCCCATCACGCTTGCAACTTCTCCGACACCAATCTCCTTCATCTTCGCTTCCAACTGTTCTACATATTCCTTACCGGATGCAGGAGGAGTATCACGTCCATCCAGGAAACAATGTACATAAACTTTCTTGATTCCCTGTCTCTTTGCCAATTCCAACAATCCATAGATGTGCTCATTATGGCTGTGCACACCGCCGTCAGATACAAGTCCAAACATATGCAGGGCAGAGTCATTTGCCTTTACATTTTCACAGGCAGCAAGCAATGCCTTATTCTCAAAAAAGTCGCCGTCCTGAATTGCCTTCGTAATCTTGGTCAAATCCTGATAGACAATCCTGCCTGCTCCCATATTCAGATGACCTACCTCTGAGTTCCCCATCTGTCCGTCCGGCAATCCTACTGCAAGTCCGCTCGCATTGCCCTTCACAAAAGGATATTCTGCCATCAATTTGTCCATCACAGGGGTCTCTGCCTGTACGACGGCATTCCCTGTCCTATCGTCATTTAATCCATAACCATCAAGAATCATTAACACAGTTGGTTTTTTACTCATCGTCCTTCTCCTTTACAATACTAAAATTCCCGTATCTATTGTACATGCTTTTCCTGATTTTTGCAACGAAGATATTATTCTTTTATTCTATCAATCTCTGTTAGATTCACACCCAGGGAAGTCAATACCGCTTTCAATGATAAATAATCATTTTTCAGCCCTTCATATGTTTTCACTGCATTTTCTTCCTTTGCGGTTTTCATATGAGCTTGTACTCTCTGAAACTCTAGCACAGTTC
The DNA here is from genome assembly GCA_947564305.1 of uncultured Lachnospiraceae bacterium. Next base: position 9,222 of record CANOBT010000167.1, read on the forward strand.
TTTCAATGATTTCACCGTTATTCAATATGATCACCTCCCTTATATTTGTAACCAATCTGCTCTGCAGATTGATTGCCTATTTGGCGTTTTCATTATATCAAAAGCTAATTTAGGTGTAAAGTGATATTCCGTATTTTATTTACTCCCCAACGCTGCTGCAATTATAAAACACCACAAAACACATTCTAACTATTATTACAATAATTAGTGTATTTTGTGGTGTTTCATTTTGTTCTATTTGTCTATCTTTTACAAAATTATTCTTTTATTTATAATTCACAATCTTACCAAAATCAGCCTTCAAAGATGCACCTCCAACAAGGCCGCCATCGATGTCAGCCTGTGCAAACAGGTCTGCTGCTGTTGCTGCGTTTACAGAACCGCCGTATTGGATGCGGATTGCTTCTGCTGTTGCATCATCATATACTTCTGCGATACAAGCACGGATTCCTGCACAAACTTCCTGTGCCTGCTCTGTTGTAGCGGTCTTGCCTGTTCCGATTGCCCAGATTGGCTCGTAAGCGATCACTGCTGTCTTTGCCTGTTCAGCCGTAACATTCTGGAAACCAACCTTTACCTGCTGACGGATGAAGTCCATAGTCACGCCCTGCTCTCTCTGCTCTAAGCTTTCTCCACAGCACATGATTGGAGTAATACCATGCTCAAATGCTTTGAGAACCTTCTTATTTACATCTTCATTGGTCTCGCCAAAATATTCTCTTCTCTCAGAATGTCCGAGAACTACATATTTTACTCCGGCATCTACGAGCATGTTTGGAGAAATTTCTCCTGTGTATGCTCCGCTCTCTTCAAAATACATATTCTCTGCTCCAACCTGGATATTCGTTCCCTTTGCAGCTTCCACAACCGGTACAATGTCGATTGCCGGTACACAGAATACTACGTCAACTTCTTCATTTGCTACCAATGGTTTTAATTCTTCAACTAAAGCAACTGCCTCGCTTGGTGTCTTATTCATTTTCCAGTTGCCTGCGATAATTTTCTTTCTTGCCATGAGCGGCCTCCTTGTATATTGTTCTATTTTATTACGGGATGTTCTCCTCACTCTGTTCGAAGAACTAAGTAAACCCTAAGCTCAATCAGGCATGCAATGCCTGCTTTCTCTAAATGTTTACTTATCGTTCGCTGCTGCAACGCCTGGTAATTCTTTTCCCTCCAGGAATTCCAGTGATGCGCCGCCGCCTGTAGAGATATGGGTCATCTTGTCACCATAACCAAGCTGGTTCACTGCTGCTGCGGAATCGCCGCCGCCGATAATGGTAACTGCTTCTGTATCAGCCAATGCTTTTGCAACTGCCTCTGTACCGGCAGCAAACTTCGGCATCTCAAATGCTCCCATAGGTCCGTTCCAAACAACGGTCTTTGCTTCTTTTACTGCATCTGCATAAAGTTTTGCAGTCTCTGGTCCAATATCCAGTCCCTGCCATCCATCCGGAATCTCGCCATTTCCAACAACCTTTGTATTCGCGTCATTGGAGAAATCGTCTGCGATTACGTTGTCAACCGGAAGAAGAAGCTTCACGCCTTTATCTTCTGCTTTCTTGATCATGTCAAGAGCATACTGGCAGTAATCTTCCTCTAACAGAGATTTTCCTACGTTTCCACCCTGCGCTTTGCTGAATGTATAAGACATTCCGCCGCCGATAATCAGGGTATCTACCTTTTCCAGAAGGTTCTCAATTACAGAGATCTTGCTAGATACCTTTGCTCCGCCGAGGATTGCCACAAACGGACGCTCCGGTTTGTCAACTGCGTTTCCAAGGAAATCAATTTCCTTCTGCATCAGATAACCTACAACTGCAGTATCAACATACTGTGTCACACCTACATTAGAGCAGTGTGCTCTATGTGCAGTACCGAATGCATCATTTACAAATACATCACAAAGGGAAGCCAGGTCTTTGCTGAAGCTTTCACCGTTCTTTGTCTCTTCAATTCTGTAACGGGTGTTTTCCAGAAGAACAATCTCTCCGTCCTGCAACGCCTCTACTGCTGCCTTTGCATTTGGTCCAACAACCTCTGGGTCTGCCGCAAATTTTACTTCCTGTCCAAGCAGTTCAGATAATCTTGCAGCTACAGGAGCCAGAGATAATTCTGGTTTTGGCTCTCCCTTCGGCTTTCCAAGATGAGAGCAAAGAATAATCTTTCCTCCATCCGCTACTAACTTTTTAATCGTCGGAAGTGCTGCAACGAGACGGTTCTCGTCTGTAATCTTACCGTCGATCAACGGTACATTGAAGTCGCATCTTACAAGGACTTTCTGACCCTTTACATTAATGTCATCTACTGATTTCTTATTAAGCATGTATTTGCCTCCCATTTTTCCTCATGCACAAAAACTGTCGCCGGCCTTTTTATGCATACTAATATAAAAAGGGTCCGGTCCATTATAAG
>CANOBT010000168.1 GCA_947564305.1 uncultured Lachnospiraceae bacterium
CTGCAAAGACCTGCTGCAGTACAAGATTGACGCAGATAAATGTAAAGGCTGTACGTTGTGCTCCAGAGTCTGTCCGGCCGGGGCTATCGTGGGCAGCGTAAAAGAGCCGCATATGATTAATTCCGAGAAGTGTCTGAAGTGCGGCGCTTGTATGGAAAAATGCCGCTTCGGCGCAATTTACAAAGAATAAGGGAGGAGTGAGAGAATGGAAAATGTGAATTTAAAAATCAATGGCCTTGATGTGAGTGCACCGGCGGGTTCAACGATTCTTGAGGCTGCACATATTGCCGGGATCAAGATTCCTACCCTTTGTTTTTTGAAGGATATCAACGAAATCGGCGCCTGCCGGATGTGTATTGTAGAAGTGAAAGGTGCCAGGAATCTTGTGGCTGCCTGTGTACATCCAATCAATGAGGGAATGGAGGTACGGACGAATACACCACAGCTTTTGGAGGCAAGGAAACGGACTCTGGAACTGATCTTATCCGACCATGATAAGAAGTGCCTCTCCTGTGTGAGAAGCGGAAACTGCGAGCTGCAAGCGCTCTGTCAGGAGCTCGGCGTTGCCGATGAGAATTATTTTGCAGGGGAAACCAATCATTATGAACTGGATACCAGTGCAGCCCATATGGTGCGTGACAATAATAAATGTATCCTGTGCAGAAGATGTTCTGCTGTTTGTGAAAAGTCACAGGCAGTCGGTGTTATCGGACCGAATCAGCGCGGATTTGCCACGTTTATCGGCTCTCCGTTCGAGATGGGATTAGGAGAGACTAGCTGTGTTTCCTGTGGACAGTGTATCGCAGCCTGTCCAACCGGCGCATTGTATGAGAAGGACTTTATTGATGATGTCTTAAAGGCAATCGAAGACCCGGACAAGCATGTAGTCGTACAGCCTGCTCCGTCTGTTCGCGCAGCACTGGGTGAAGAATTCGGCTATCCAATGGGAACCGATGTAGAGGGCAAGATGGCAGCAGCACTTCGCAGAATCGGATTCGACAAGGTGTTTGACACCGACTACAGTGCCGACTTGACAATTATGGAGGAGGCAAACGAATTCCTTGAGAGAGTAAAAAATGGCGGCGTACTGCCCATGATGACCTCCTGTTCACCAGGATGGGTAAAATACTGTGAGCATTACTTCCCAGACCTTTTAGATAACCTGTCAAGCTGTAAATCACCACAGCAGATGTTCGGAGCAGTCACAAAAACCTATTACGCAGAAAAGATGGGCATTGACCCGAAGGATATCGTCTGTGTCAGTGTAATGCCATGTACTGCGAAGAAATTTGAGATTGGAAGAGAGGATCAGGATGCAGCAGGAGTACCGGATGTGGATATTTCCATTACCACCAGAGAGCTTGCAAGGCTGATTCGCAAAGTGGGCATTGATTTCCAGAGCCTTCCGGATGAGGGATTCGATGATCCTTTAGGAGAATCTACCGGAGCAGGCGTCATCTTCGGTGCAACCGGCGGTGTCATGGAAGCAGCTCTTCGTACCGCAGTGGAGACATTGACCGGGGAAGAACTGGAAAATGTAGACTTCACAGAGGTACGTGGTACGGATGGAATCAAGGAAGCTACCTATCATGTAGCAGATATGGATGTAAAAGTTGCGGTAGCTTCCGGTTTGTCTAATGCAAAACAGATTCTGGAAAAAGTAAGGGCAGGAGAAGCGGACTATCATTTCATCGAGATTATGTGCTGTCCAGGCGGATGTGTCAACGGCGGCGGTCAGCCACAGGTCCATGCGGATGTACGGAATTTTGAAGATGTACGGGCAATCCGTGCAAAGGTGTTGTATGACAATGATGCGGCAAAGCCACTTCGTAAATCCCACGAAAATCCTTCCATCAAGAAACTGTATGATGAGTATCTTGAAAAACCGGGAAGTGAAAAGGCACATCATATCTTGCATACCAGTTATGTAAAGAGGAGTATCAATTGAAAAGATTTCCCGACAATTTTAGAACACAATGCTTGAGCCAAAAACGGAAATGCATTGCTAAAATTGAAAAAGTGAATAGGTGCTGATAAAAAATCGGGAGCAGAACTGTGTGGATTGACACAACAGGTTTGCTTCCGATTTTTGAAAATATTTTGCAAAGGAAGGACGATTTCATGAAAGTAATTGATTTTAAGGATGCGAAATGCCGCCATTGCTATAAATGTGTGCGACACTGCCAGGTGAAGGCAATCACCGTACAGAATGAGCAGGCACGTATCTTGACAGACCATTGTATCAACTGTGGGCGCTGTATGGAAATCTGCCCACAAAATGCCAAGACCTTCGCCAGTGATATGGACCGTGTGAAAGGGTATCTGCGTCAGGGATTGAAGACTATCATATCCATTGCTCCATCCTATATTGGTGTATTAGAGTTCGATTGTCCCGGACAGGTGGTGGATGCCCTGCAGAAATTAGGATTTGCAGAAGTACGTGAGACAGCGGAAGGCGCTGCTATGGTGACCCATGAATATCAGCGGCTTATTAAGGAAAATAAAATGCCTAATATTATCACTACCTGCTGTCCCAGTGTAAATGACCTGATTGAAAAATACTATCCGGAATGTGCATCTATGATGGCACCTGTAGTATCTCCGATGGTCGCCCATGGACGATATATCAAAAAATTATACGGAGAAGAGGTAAAAGTTGTATTTTTAGGCCCCTGTATTGCAAAGAAACAGGAGGCAATGGGAGATGAGCGGGTAACCGGTGCGATTGATGCGATTTTGACCTTTGAAGAACTGGCTATCTGGCTGGATGAGGCAAAGATTAACATTCACGACTGTGAAGACAAACCCATGGGCAATCCGGACCCGGAGATTAACCGGATGTATCCCATCAGCGGCGGTGTGATTCAATCCGTTATCGCCAAAGAAGAGACAGATACCTATCACAAGGTTTTCGTAGACGGACTGGCAAACTGCATGGAGATGCTGGATTGCCTGAAACGTGGAGAGCTAGAGCACTGCTTTATAGAGGCAAATGTCTGTGAAGGCGGCTGTACCAAGGGGCCTGCTTCGGCAAGATGGAACACTTCCTATGTGAAAGCGAAGATTAAGATTGAGAAAGAGGTTTCCCATAAGGCGGCAAAAGAACTTCCTGAAATGACAGCAGAGGAATTGCAGAAGGAATTTGGAGACCACAGTATTCAGGAAGCGTATCCAACGGAGGAGCAGATTCAGGAAATCCTTCGCTCCGTAGGAAAATATACATCTGAGGACGAGTTAAACTGTGGAGCCTGTGGATATTCCACCTGCCGTGAGAAAGCAGTTGCCGTATTCCAGAATAAGGCAGAACTTTCCATGTGTATGCCTTACGCACTGACACAGGCAGAGTCTATGTCTAATGTGGTCATGGATGTAACGCCTAATATGATTTTTATTGTGGATAATGAACTGAGAATCCGTGAGTGCAACAAAAAGGGCCAGGAGCTTTTGGGCGTCGGTAAAGAAGAGGCTCTGCAGCGCTACATCTTTGAATTTATGGAAGCGGAGGACATTGAAGAAACTTTGCGGACAAAGGAACCGATATTCCACAAGAAAGTGCAGTTGGAGCATGGCCGGATGACCGTGGAGGAGACCATTGTTTACATTGAAAATCTGGAATCTGTTCTGGTAACCTTCCAGGATGTAACGCGGGAAGAGAAAATGAAGGAGCAGCACTATAACTTGAAGGTCGAGACTATGGAGATGGCACAGAAAGTCATTGATAAACAGATGATGGTTGCCCAGGAAATTGCAGGGCTTTTAGGAGAGACCACTGCGGAAACGAAAGTGACGCTGACAAAGCTTCGAGACTCCATCCTCAATGAAGACGAGGAATGATAGGAGGCGGATATGAGCGTAAGTATAGATGTGGCTTGGAAAAGCCTGAATAAACATGAGGAAGAGTTATGTGGAGATAAAGTGGAAATTGTAAAAACCGCGGACTCGGATATCCTGATTCTTGCCGACGGCATGGGAAGTGGCGTGAAGGCCAATATCCTTTCCACACTGACTTCAAAAATTCTGGCGACAATGTTATATGAGGGAGCAGCAATCGAATCTTGCGTGGAGACGATTGCCAGGACACTCCCCATCTGCCAGGAGAGGAAGGTGGCTTATGCCACGTTCAGTATCCTCCAGATTTTCCATAACGGAGATGCCTATCTGGTGGAATACGACAATCCAGACTGTGTCTTTATCCGGGACAAAAAAATCATCAAATATCCCTATGAGGTTCGGGAGATTGAGGGAAAGAAAATACACGAATACCGCTTTCATGTACAGAAAAATGATTGTTTTGTGTTGATGAGTGATGGGGTCATCTATGCAGGAGCAGGAGAAATTCTAGACCTCCAGGGATGGACTTGGGAAAACATGTCCGAATACACCTTGAAATGCACCAAAGAAACGTTATCAGCGTCCCGGCTGGCCGCAATGCTCAGTCAGGCATGCGACGATCTGTATGTACAAAAGCCGGGAGATGATACGACGGTAGCCGTGGCCAGAGTGATTGAGCGCAGAGTTGTAAATCTATTTACAGGGCCCCCGAAGAATAAGGAAGATGATGAAAAACTGATGTATGAATTCATGCATACAGAAGGCAAAAAGGTGGTATCCGGCGGCACAAGTGCCAACATTGCCTCCCGCATTCTTCATAAGGAAATCATCACAAAGGTAGACCGCAACAATCCGGATGTGCCTCCTATGGCTACAATTGAAGGTTTGGATTTGGTGACAGAAGGAGTGCTCACCATGGGAAAATCTCTGAAACTTCTAAAGCAGTATGAGAATGACGAATTTGACGCAGAATTCTTTGATGAATTGGATGCCAATAATGGTGCATCCAAGCTTGCCAAGCTGATTATTGAAGAATGTACAGAATTAAATCTTTTTGTAGGAACTGCAATCAATGAAGCACATCAGGAATCAGATCTGACATTTGACTTGAGTTTGCGGATGAATCTGGTGGAGCAATTGAAAAGTGTGGTCGAAAAGATGGGAAGAAAAGTGCAAGTGAAATACTATTGAGAGTTTTTGCCATAGAAAAGGTTACGGTCCAGAATTTTATCTGAGCCGTAACCTTTTTGTACTTTTATTCATTCTGATAAAACTGATTTGATTTGAGAAGCTTTTCTTTTTGGATATCGGTTATACTATTGGTAATATCCTTTATAAATACATAGAACAGACGGTTTTCCTCACCCCATTCGGATTTTTCCAAATGTCCGCAGTCATCCACCCAACGAATCTGCCCGTCTTTACGGACAATGCGGTATTGAACATAATCCATATTCTCCTTGGAAGAGGTAATCTGATTCTGGATATCCCATTCTACCCGGTCTAAATCATCCGGATGTACCATTCCTCTGAACGAGCCCCGTACTAAAGTCGTAAATTCTTCCATCGTATCACATCCGTAAATCTCCATGACTGCCGGATTTGCGTAGAGAATCTTTTCATCCTCCATTGCGCGGTAGATCAGGAAACCGTCGGACATGCTGGCAAGAGATTCCGCCATACGTGCCTGCCGCCGTTCTTCCTCTTCCTTCATGATCGTATCAATACTCCGAATAGTAATAACCGCTGTTTTAGGAATTCCGTTTTCACGTTCGCTGACCGCCACACTGGTCAGACACCATTCATCGTCTATGCCTTTGGCACTTCTGCGGTAACGGTATTCTACCGAACTCTGTGTCTGTAATGCGGTCCTGAGATTTTCCAGTGACAGAAAATTGCGGACATTCTCTTCATCATATTTTAAAATCCTGCCGGTCCCGAAATGTCGGTTCACCACGGATTCGTAATTTCCACGCTCCATCATATGATTTTCATCAGGATAGATCATGCGACAGTAATTGTCCTTCAAATGAAGGAAATAAACCTCACGGTAGGAGAGTACCATACTGTTCAGTGCACCTTCGTGAATATGCATATGTGTTACATCCCGCACCAAGCAGGCCACATAGCCATATTCATATTGATAAAGTGTAAGCTGCAGGTAGTGACTGGAAACCGAACTGTATGCATAATGATTTACGGTTTCCCCTAAAAATGCTGCCTGATAAGCTTTCGACAGCAGCTCATCCCAGTTGTCTCCGAATACCTTCAAAATCATCTGCCGCAGGCGATTGGTATCACCGTTGCACAGTTTAGACATCTCATGGTTCGCGTATATGATCTCGTAGTCGCAGGGATTGCCGGAATCATCCAACAGGATTTTAGATAGTCCATAACCGCAGGGGATATTTCCGTAATACATCTCCAACCGTTCTTGTTCCTGTTCCGTATATTCCGTTACTTCCTGTCCTGTCAGTCCCTTTTTCTCTTTTTTCTCCCGTTTATGCAAGAACGTCAGGTCCATAAGTGAACCATAGAATACTTTATGTCCTTCCTTCTCATGCAAGAAAAAGATTTTGATATATACCCACAGTACCTTTCCATCTCCGCGCAGATAATGAATCTGCCCCTCCGCACTGCCGGGATGGTTTTCGTATGCCCGCTCAAACAAGGAGAACAGAAGGGGTCTGTCATCATCTCTAACATGGTTCCACAGCTTTTTACTATAATTCACCTCATTGTCTGGACTGATTCCTGACATCTGGAAATATTGTTCATTGACACGGGTAATTTCTATCTGGTTCTCGTAGACATCATAAAAAGCAGATGGACCTAAAATATTATTCAACATCGTGTCTGTGAAAAGATTGCCGTCCAGAAATTCCCTGACATGAAGGGACTCCACTTGTTTGCATTGAAGTCCGCCGAAATCCAACTGCCGCTCATCCGCCAAAAGTGTCTCAAATTTGTCAATCGGCATAGGCTTGTGGTAGTAATAACCCTGTGTATATCTGCACCCCATATTCCGAAGGAAGTTCTCATGAAGCTGAGTTTCCACACCCTCCACAATAATCGGGATATCTAACAGCCTTGCCATATTGACGACTGATTCCAGAATACTGATTCCTTTTTGTTCTTCGTCGGCATCCATCTCCAGAAAACACATATCAATTTTTAATACATCTACCGGAATGCTTTTCAACATATTCAATGAGGAATAGCCGCTTCCGAAGTCATCCATCATAACCAGGAATCCCTCTTTCCGAAGCCGTTTCACCGTCTCGCTGACCTTATTATTTTCCTCGGCATAAGCGCTTTCCGTAATCTCTGCCTTAATATACTTGGCAGGCAGGTTGTATGTACGTAGAAGCCCTAACAGATACTCCGGCACGTCCATCGACAGGATATCAATACGTGAAATATTGATGGAAATCGGAACCGGCTGGTATCCTCTGTCAATCCAACTCCGCAGCCACTGACAGACCTTCTCCCACACAATCCGGTCCAGATTTGGAATAAAGCCTGTTTTTTCCAACACAGGAATAAATACGCCTGGCGGGATGAGCCCCTTCGTGCTGTGATTCCAACGTACCAAAGACTCCGCACCCACAACCTTGCCTGTGGTTATATCACACTGAGGCTGTGCATAAAAAGTAAATTCGTCATTTAAGAGGGCATTACGAATCTCTAGAAGAAGTTTCCAATCTTCCTCCATCTTGCGTTCTATCCGGGGGTCATACTTATAGATTCGCTGCGTATGGACCTCAGACACTTTAGAAAGCGCCATAGTCGCGCGGTCATACATGACTTCCGGTGAAACTGTAAGATCATCCATCTCGTAAACACCAATCATGGGCAGAAAACCCGACATATCATTCCACTGATAAACACCTTCTATAATCTCGTCCCGAATTCTCTCTACTAATTCCATACGGGCAGGCATGATAATGCAAAAATCATCTGCATTAAAATGTCCGGCAATACCACCATACTGCTCCTGGACTTTTCGAAGACAATCTGCCATATGGCACAAAAGCTTGTCACCCACATCTCTACCATAGAACTTGTTGAATAACCGAAAATGTTCCATATCTATGGCAACCATATAATAATCATTCGGTTGGATTTCTTTTATAAACTTCTTTGCTGTACGCATAAAGCTTCGGATAAAGTGCAGGCCGGTCAAAGGATGCATTGTTACTTCCGCCGGGTGGACAGATTGCTCTTCTCCAGAAATCATATGTTTTTCCATAGTATCACCTCCAATTTTGTAACCAACCTGCTCTGCCGATTGATCACCTGCTTGCTTATAGGATATTGTACTATTTTCCAACGGTAAAATCAAGTACAACAAAGACCCGGAATCCCTATATAAATTCCGGGTCTTTGTACGATTTTTTGTTTTTTTACGGAAGTGGAAAATAGGTCGGTTCTGTATCGCCGGTAAATATGATTTCTACGGAACGAGAGGTGATATCTCTCCCAAGAAGCCTGTCGACAGAATAGTGGATCTGCGACAGAATTTTTTCTGTATTTTTTGTACCGGCGATTGGTCGTTCCCAGCTGCCGCCTACTGGAGTATTCTTTGAGGTGAACGGAATGGTATTATAAACATCCATGGTATCACTTGTATCTAGCTCTATCAATTTCATGGATTCCACATCCTCAGGCGCAATCTCCCTGCGAATCGTATATCCATATTCTTTCAACAGTGCAAGGGTATTTTCGCTGCTGTCATACAAATACATAGGTATCACAGAAAAACCATTGTTATGCCTGAGCTCTACAGAAAAACCGGCAAGTGGATATTCATTTTGCAGTTCCCTCATATCCACATTCAGCATATCCTTCTCATAAGCATCTAACAGCGCTTCCACCTTCTCTTTTGACAGGGGCAGTGGAATCTCTTCCTGATAAATATCTGCGATTCGTATCACTTTAACCAGATTGGGGTCTATGCGAAAGACAGGAAAAAGCGTTCTGCGATAGTCCTCATCCTCACAAAGCGAAACCAATGTATTCAAAGCCGATTGTTTACTGACCTTATAATTGCGGTAGGAAGAGCGTCCTCTCTTTTTGTTGTAACGGACGGTAAGGTCCACATATTCATTCGAGGCATCTGTACTATCAATCGTAATACCGTTACTTACATTTTCTACCCCTTCCTGTGCCAGCTCATATATGGGTGCAAAATCATAAAAGGCTCCTTCCTCTCCATTCAACAAATCTGGGCCGTTTAACGCATCAATGTTGTATGCCACCGCGTCCGGGTAGATATGAAAGTAGCTATAGAGCTCGTTAATCTCAAAAGACATACTCTCCAGGCTGTTTTCTCTTGGGAGCCATGCGTCATATCCAAACACATCAAATTGGAAGATACATAAAATTCCAACTACACCCAGAATGGAAGCAAGAGAGGAGTATTTTCCTGCAAACAGACGGCGAAGATCCATGTGGTAGATGAATTCAACCAGACCGCATAATAGGATGACCGCTAAAATACTGATAATGATAATCCATTTCGTTCCGCTGCTGTAGGTAGAGCCTATCAGTATTCCAAGAAAGAGGGCAGTGGGAATGGACACCAACACTTTAATCCACGGTGCGGTTTTCGGATAAGCAAGCGCATTTCCGGCGGCTTCCAGCGGCCGCTTTTTGTATAACCAGAGAGACAGTACCAAAAGCGCTGCCAGGAAAAGCACGGTATACCCTATAAGAAACAGAAGATTACTTTCAGACGATGCTCGAAAAAGGCGCCGCATGAAATAAAAGCCTCCTGAAAACCAGTCGAAATTCTCATTGTTGCCCGCCGTATTTCCAAGAATTTGAGCATATAAAACATACGGGGACAGAAAACCGGATATTTTTGACATAAACTGTTCTCCTTGTCCGGAGTAGGTATCTAAAAAGTAAGATGCCAGGTTATAACCGATTCCACCTGCCATACTTCCATAAACAGATAATGCCAATGCAGCCAGCACACCGGTCACTACTTTTCCAGTCAGAAGCATAGCCAAAATTGTTACATGATAAATCAACAGGAATGCCAGGATGCCACCCAGGACTGCAACCCAGGATTTACTAAAAATGGATGTTGTCATTACATCAAAGGATACCCCTGCCAGTATGGTCAATACACTGCAAACCAGGTATGGAATCAAGAACATCAGAATTCCGCTCATATAGGAAATCGTAAACCATTGTGTCCTGGACAGCGGAAGACTGTGGTAAAAATCGGTCCGTTCCGCGGAGTGGAGGTAGGAAAAACCGGTAACAGCACATAGGATTGCCATCAAAAACAAGATAGCGGCCAAGCCGACACTGCTGTTCAAAAATCCAGGAAAGCACTCACGTATTCCCTCCATTTGATATTTCTGTGCCAGCTCCGAAAAATCTGCGGAAAGAGCTCGTTCCAACATGAGCATCGTATAAATGGTCTGCCCTAACAGCAGCAGAATCCAGAATAATGCTGCCAGCCATGCACGGTGACGGATATCTGCCCTGATAAATTTACTGAATGAGATTTTTGATGTCATAGCCTGCTACCTCCGTTTCGCTGATAAAAATTTCCTCCAGTGACAATGGCAAGACCTCTGCAAATATCGGCTCTTTTTCCTCGGCATATTGAAGCACTTCCTCTCTGGAACCACGGGCGGTAACCGTGAGCAGAGAACCGCTCTTTTCATACTGCAGTACACAAAGCTGTGATAAAAGCTGTTCTTCTTTGGTGGAATCGGGAATGACACACTGCATCTTGCAAAGACTGCATTTCATAGAGTCCAAGTCTTTGGCAAAGAGGAGACTCCCGTCATGCAGAAGGCCGATGCTGTCGCAGATATCCTCTAACTCCCGCAGGTTATGGGAGGCGATGATGGGAGTAAAATCCCGCTTCAAGAGCTCCGCCGCAAACAGACTTTTTACTGCCTGGCGTACGACCGGGTCCAGACCGTCGAAAGTCTCGTCGCAGAGCAGATACCTGGTTCCTGTACAGAATCCAAGTAAAAGAGAAACCTGTTTTTTCTGGCCTTTCGAGAAAGTCTGCATCTTCTTTTTCTCCGGAATATTGAATTTCTTCAGCAGGCTGCCATAATATTCCTGATCGAATTCCGGATAGGCAAGCGCGTAATAACTCCCCATAGATTTTGGAGTTGCATTGGAAAAATAGTAGGCACTGTCAGACAAAAAGCATAGTTGTCTTTTGATATCACAGTGCTCGAAAACCGGACCTCCATCCAGTAAAATCTCTCCTTCCTCCGGCTTTAGAATTCCACTGATCAGGCGCAGCAGCGTGCTTTTTCCGGCTCCATTGCTTCCGACAAGGCCGAAGATGAACCCATTTTGTATCTCTGCCGTGACCTGATTCAATGCTTTCATACCTTGAAAGGATTTCGTAACATTTTTTAATTCAATCATAAGACACCTCCTCATAAGCTTTCGTGAGAACCGTCTCACAGTCTTTTTTAGGAATCCCAAGCTCTGCTGCATGGTAGAGAAGCTTGCGCAGTTCATTCAGACAGGCTTCCTTCTTTTTTTGAAAAAGAGACGTGCTTTCCGATACAAAATTGCCGCGTCCTTTAACGGGATAAATATATCCCTCCTGTTCCAGAAGAGTAAATGCCTTCTGGATGGTATTCGGATTGATAGACAGTTCCACGGCCAGAGAACGGACCGAAGGCATACGGCTTCCCGGGGGCAAGACACCTTTGATGATCAACATCTGGAACTTTTCCACAATCTGTTCATAGATGGGAGCGCGACTTTGATAATCAATCGTAATCAATGAGTAAGACACC
>CANOBT010000169.1 GCA_947564305.1 uncultured Lachnospiraceae bacterium
AATCTATGACAATGAATAGGGTTAAATTTGTGACAGCTCATGAAATTATTAACATGAATGGGTAAAGCAGGTTTACCGGGAAATCAGATACAATCATTTATATAGTGCTGTAGACAGAGCAGAAAATACGGAAACTGTATACTGGGGATGCGCCGGTAAGTTCGATCGCAATCTCCAAAACTACTTTCATGAGATGGCTGAAAAATGGTGTGATGAAGGACCTCTTCCAAAAGTCGGAAAATAATTTAAAAAAATTTGTATCATAGGGTTGACACGAGCAGGGGTAGGAAAAACAAGACTGATGGGGGCGTTCATTACATATCTGTACACAGCACGGAATAAAGAATTATTTTGTCGTTGCGCCGGGCACGACTGTCTGTGAAAAGTTAAAGCGGGATTTAGGAGACAGTTCAAATCCGAAGTATGTATTTCGTGGAATAGGATGTTTTAGTAATCCGCCGTTTGTGATATCAGATGAAGAATATAGAGACCATCCGATATCATTGTTTCAGTCTGATATCAATATCTATGTGTTCAACATTGATAAGTTCAATAAAGAAAATGCGAATATGAAACAGGTAAATGAAGTGTTGGGGAACTCCTTTTTTAAAATGCTTTCCGAACTGGACGATTTAATCCTCATTATGGATGAATCACATCATTACAGAGCGGAAAAAGGTGCAAAGGCATTGAATGAACTCGCTCCGTTATTGGGGTTAGAACTTACTGCCACATGCCACACCACTTGTAAAGTCAGGAAGTAAACAGATACCTTTCCAAAATATTGTATATGAATATCCTCTGTCAAAAGCAATAGAAGACGGATATACTCGGACGCCCTTTGCGGTGACAAGGGCAGACGTGGATTTCTACAACTTTGGGGAAGAACAGCTTGATAAGTTGATGCTGAATGACGGGATATTGTGCCATGAAAATGCAAAAAGAAAACTGAAAATTTATGCAGACAAACAAGGTGTAAAAGAATTGAAGCCGTTTATGCTTGTGGTCTGTCAGAATACGGAGCATGCGGCGTGGGTGGAAAATTATGTGAAGTCAAAAGAATTTTGTGACGGAAGATATGAAAATAAGACGATAACGGTTCATTCAAAATTACGGGGAAGTGAAAGTGATTTTAATACCAAAATGCTTCTTGATGTCGAGAGAATAGATAATCCGGTTGAAATTGTGATTCATGTAAATATGCTGAAAGAAGGATGGGATGTCAATAATCTTTATACTATTGTTCCGCTTCGGACAGCAGCGTCGAAGATTATGCGCGAACAGATGGCTGGAAGGGGACTCAGATTGCCATATGGAAAACGCACAAATGACAGAGACGTAGACGCAGTTATGCTTACAGCGCATGATAAGTTTCATGACATACTGGAGGAAGCGCAGAAAGGAGATTCTATTTTCAGAGCGGGCAATATTATTAAAGCAGAAGAACTGCCAAGGGAGGAAGTCATATATACACAGGTTTCATTGGATTTAAGGTCTAATTTGGAAATAGAGGCAGCTTATAAGCAAACGGGTATTGCAAGAAGTGAAGGAACAAAAAAGTTTTTCGAAGAGGCGGCATCCATCATATCCGCAGAAATTATGCGGGAAATCGAAACAGATAAAGAGCATAGTATTGGTCAGAAACAAAAAAGGCGATTGCGGATAAGGTGGCTGAAAAAATAAAACAAAAAGAAGATTGAGGAGAGGTGTTTAAGAAAAACAAGAATCCATTTTATGAATGGATAATCAAATAGTGTCTTACTATATATTATTTCATTACTTGTTAAGAAAAAGAAGATTACATTTGAATCACAGCGAAGCATAGGTGATTCAGAGGACATCATGTATTTTGAATCAAAACGTGATTTTAAGAAGATTATTTCCACAACAGCTACAAACATTAAATTTGCGGGATTTTATGAGTATTGGGAGTTCATAAAGCTTTATAAATATTCAGTTCCTTTGTTTTATGAACAGTCGATGCAGAAATCAATTGAAGACAGTTTGCGGGAAAGTGGAGCAAAAGAGTTTAATCTAGATGAATATGAATCAGAATTTATTCTGGACACTTCGCTAAAAGAGGCCACTCCCTTGTTTTGGAAGGATGATCAGGATATTTATATTAAGTTTATATTGCAAAAGTTTTACTTTCAGCCAGAAACTTTTGAAAAGATTGATTATAGATATCCGATAGTGATTTATATGAATGCAGAAAAGGGTATTCTGGAGATTCGATATGATGCTACGAGATATAATAGCAATATTGTGGTTTCCAGTGATGCATATGGGACTATGGTAGCAGAGTGTATTAATTGGTTGGTGGCAACGCTGCAGTTGGATTTATATATGTGTAATCATGCAAATACGATTCCGATTATCAATGGTAAGCAAAATGAGGATGTATGGATTTATAAGCAGTTGATGCAGATGAGTACAGGTGCTTCTGCTGAGTTAACTGCCTCTGAAGGGACCGATTATGTGTTGCCTTTTATCGGTGAATTAAAGCAGTTGATTGACGAAAACGAAGAACTGTTTAATCAGGCTGAGGATGTGAAGCAGATTTTATTACAGTATTTGGCGGACAAAGAAGAAACGGCAAGTTATCCATATATTTATATTAAGTGGGTCAAGCCAGTGGAGTCAGAGAGTTATATTGTGAAAGTGATATTCGATTATTTTAGTAGAAAATATACTTTGTTACAGCATATTACAGGCAGTTGTAAAGATTTAGGAATGGAGCGGATGAATGTTGCGATTAAATATCTTTGTCAAAGTGGCTCCTTTGTTAAAGGAGAAAAAATTTAATATTGGTTGTGATACCATTGTTGATTTTCTGAATCAACACTACCGTTCGGGACAGTGGATTTATCCTGATGCTTTACACAGAAGTTTGAAGCTCAGCATAGCAGATGCATATGAAGTGATGGAACTTTGCATTGAGTCAGGGATTGCAGAACAATATCTTCAGATTTATAGCCCTCACTGTCAACGTTTTACTGGTAATTACTATAAGACTTTTTTTGACATTCCTGAAGATATAGGCTGTGTACATTGCGATAATGGAATAGAGAAACCTTTGGA
The DNA here is from genome assembly GCA_947564305.1 of uncultured Lachnospiraceae bacterium. The sequence continues at coordinate 3,082 of CANOBT010000169.1, forward strand.
ACATGCAACTCTTATTTATAAGGTACTGTAATGGATAGTGAAAATATAAATATTGCAGAGACAGAAGATTTTTTTCAAGACAAAGGAATGACTCCATATCAGGTTATTGAAGCTTTGGGAAGAAAAAATTCAAAGGTATTAAATTTTAGTCAGGAAGATTCCGTAAAGTTTCGGCAATTATATGATGAGATTTCCAAAGGCAATCTGTTGAAGGGAGATAAAGGAAAGAAATTAGAAGAACTCACCTCATTGTTGTTTTCCAATCCGACAGGAAGTTTTTTGAATGTAGAAAAAATTGCAGAACGAGTTCTAACGAGATCAATTTTCCTTTAACATGGAATGAAGATGCAAGGCTCACACATATTAAAGAAGCATTTCCGTGCTTTGGAGATACATTTCTTTGCGAATGTAAGAACTATGATGGTAAAGTGGATGTAACCTATACGGGAAAGTTCTATTCTTTGTTATCACTGGCAGATGTAAAACTCGGGGTCCTGGTAGCTTGGAATGGTGTTAAAGGAAGAGGAGAATGGGATGCTGCTAAAGGGCTTATTAAAAAGATTGCACTAAAAGATGGCATATTCATTATAGTGATTGACAAGGATGATTTGAAAGAAATTTATGATGGAAAACGACATATTTATTCTTTAATATATGATAAACATTCCGCATTGAAAAATGACATTGATTTCAGCAAATACATTTCCATGCATCCGACACAAGAGGCGCTTTTAGATTAACTTACAAATAAACAAGGGGAGCCGTAAATTCATCATCCGGCTCCCCGCGCCTCGTTTGCAAAAGCGCAAAAGATTCAAAGATATTTCTCGCTATCTACAAAAATTCTCTCATTTCAGCACATCCAACAGAGATTCCCCAATCGTTTCTTCCGGCATCGCGACTCCGAAATTTTCAGCAATCGTAGCACCGATGACTGCAAAGGTTTCCTTTTCCTGCAGTTCTCCGCCATTTTGCATGGACGGAGAGTAGGCCAGGAACGGCACTTTTTCTCGTGTATGGTCGGTTCCGGTATAAGTGGGGTCATTGCCGTGGTCTGCCGTAATAATCAACAGGTCAGCTTCTTTCAGGATATCCAGAAGTTTTCCAAGATTCACGTCAAACTTTTCGATTTCCTGTGCGTAACCTTGCGGGTCCCTCCGGTGTCCCCAGAGCGCATCAAAGTCTACCAGATTGACGAAACACAATCCGTGGAAATCTTCTCTGGCTACATCAAGGGTCTGCTCCATTCCATGAACAGAACTCTTGGATTTGTAGGCCTGTGTGATGCCTTCACCGTCAAAGATGTCCTTGATCTTTCCGATGGAAATAACGTCCAATCCGCCGGCTTTCAAGGCATCCAAGGCTGTCTTGCCAAAAGGCTTCAAGGCGTAGTCATGACGGTTGCTGGTTCGTTTGAATTCTCCCTTTCGTTTACCAACGTATGGACGTGCGATGACACGCCCTACCCGCCATTCCTCTTTCATGGTGAGTTCTCGTGCAATCTCACAGCACCGGTATAGTTCCTCCAATCCAAAGGTCTCTTCATTGCCGCAGATCTGCAGCACGGAGTCGGCGGAGGTATAGACGATCATATGTCCGGTAGCGATTTCTTCTTCCGCCAGTTCTTCCAGAATTTCTGTTCCGCTGGCGCTTTTATTTCCGATAATGGTTCTTCCGGTTTTCTTCTCCAAAGCTTCGATCAATTCGGGGGGAAATCCGGTTTCTGTAAATGTCTGGAAAGGCTTTGTCACTTCCAGGCCCATCATTTCCCAGTGGCCGGTCATGGTATCTTTTCCCTTGCTTTGCTCCCGAAGCTTCCCATAATATCCGCGGTGGATTTCGACAGGAGTTACCTGCCGAAGGGGCGTAATATTTGCAAGACCTAATTTCTGCAAATTTGGAATCTGGAAGGTGTCAACGGATTCTGAAATATGTCCAAGGGTGTTGACGCCTACATCGCCAAAATCTGCCGAATCTTCCATAGCCCCAACGCCCAGGGAATCGGTGACGATGACAAAAATTCTATGGTATTTTTCCATAGTGTTCAACTCCTTTCTGATTAACGTTTATATCATGCTGTTCACTTCGCAGGGCGACGAAATTCAATTCATTTCCAACGCTAGATTCAATGCACAGCGTATCATGATATCCAGATTCTGCTCTCTCTCTTCATTGGTCAGCGCTTTGCTGCTGTGAATGCTGCTGCCTGCGGTGAGGATGCTAAGCGCATGTTTTCCGGCCCTTGCGGCGGTACAGTAGAGAGAGAGGGTTTCCATTTCCTGAATCAGGACGCCCATCTTTGCCCAGGTTCCTTTCTCTCCGGCCTGGTCTTCATAGAAAACGTCTGAACTGAATACATTGCCTACATGGAAACGGATTTCATTTTCTCTGGCAAGGCCGACTGCTTTTTCCAAAAGTGAAAAGTCTGCAATCGGTGCAAAGCTGCCTGGAAGGTGATACTGTCCGGCAAAGTTAGAATTGGTGCAGCATCCCATGGCAAATACTACATCACCGACTTCTACATTTTTGTGAATAGCACCCCCGGTGCCAATGCGGATCAGATTCTCCACCTCATAGTTGTTGAAAAGCTCATATGCATAAATTCCCATAGAGGGAATGCCCATGCCGCTGCCCTGTACGGACACCCTGCAGCCTTTGTAATATCCGGTGTAGCCATACATTCCTCTTACCTGATTGTAACAAAAGGCATCTTCAAGATAGGTTTCTGCAATATATTTTGCACGAAGAGGGTCGCCGGGCAGCAGGACTGTCTTCCCAATCTGGCCGGGGCTGGCTTCGTTGTGAAATGTTTTCATAATGTAATATCTCCTTACTTACTTTTTCGCTTAAGACTGATTTCATAGAGATCTGCCCCCATATACATTTTTTGAGATAATACAGGTGTATCATATTCGGTATACAATTCCTCCTCCAGAATCAGAAGGGGATCGCCTTCCGGGATATCCAGAATATTAGCAAGCCGTTCTCTGGCATGTACGATACGCATTCGGGTATCACTGTAGAGACGGCCGGAAGACAGCATTTCCATATAAAATGCATAGACGCTGTCTGTATCCTCCAGATTTACATTGCCCTGGTATAGAAATGTATGCGGCATGTATACCATGGCGAATCCCACAGGGGAATCCTGATGGAAATAGGTGATGTCTATGACGGCAACAATGCTAGAGGGTGTGAGTTTTAAGACCTCCTGGTGTTTCTGAGTGGGCGGTTGGAATCCAATAGTGGTCACGACCCGGTCGATGGGCCGGACACAGAAATCAATGATGGGATTTCCGACCTTTTCGAATCCACTCTTCTGTATATCCTGATTGGAAAGGACGATGTTGCCCTTTCCCTGATGGTTGCCAATCAGTCCGTCTTCTTGAAGAAGAAGCATAGCCTGCCGTAAAGTTCCTCTGCTGACCTGAAACTGTTCTGACAGAATGTTCTCCCCAGGGAGTTTATCACCGGGTTTATATTTGCCGTCTTTGAGCCATTGGCAGATGGTTTCGTACACGGTCACATAGAGAGGTATTTTTACGTTTTTTTCCTTAATTACATTTTCCATAACAGGTCTATACTCCTTCCATAACTTGTATTACTTGTAGTATAAACCTAATCGACCAATTTGCCAAGAGCTTCCGGTCCTTTTACCTTTTTCCCGACAAACAGAAGGATTAAAAGTGTAATGATATAGGGCAGCATCTGTACAATCTGAGAAGGGATGGCCAAATCGGTGAGGTAGAACCTTGCAGCCTGTGCAACTGCAAATACCATGCCGGCCCCAAGAGAGCCAAGAGGCTGCCAGCCGCCGAAGATATTTGCCGCAAGTCCCATGAAACCACGGCCGGCAGTCATATCTGTGACAAACAGGTTGTTCTGTGACAGGGACAGATAGGAACCTGCTAAGCCTGCGATGGCGCCTGCGGCCATCATAGCAATATAGCGGTAACGGTTCACCGGTACACCTGCCGTCTGGACTGCGTGTGGCTGGTCTCCGATCGCGCGGTAGCGGAGACCGTATTTTGTCTTATAGAAGAGGACCCATACAGCCGCTACGATAAGCAGAGTAGCGTACAGATAAGGAGACTGGTCCTTAAATAAAGCGCCTAACACAGGGATGTCACAGAGGACCGGCACGGTGATACTGGAAACTGCATTCACCGGGTCAGACATTCCTTCCGTGTGCCAGATAGCTTTCAGCAGTACGGCTGTGATTCCGCTGGCGAAAAGGTTGACGCCGACTCCGACAACGGATTGGTGTGCTTTCCACTTGAGGCAGAACAGGGCATAGAGCCATCCGAACAGTGCTCCGGCGAGGACGGATATAAGGACTCCTGCAAATGCAGAGCCGGTCAGGAAGGAACCTGCAACTCCTGCAAATGCGCCCAGAAGCATCATACCTTCTACGCCAAGGAGAATGATTCCGCCGCGTTCTGCAATGGTTCCGCAAAGTGCACCCAGGACGAGGGGAACGGATAATTGGAGCATCAGTGCCAAAAAGTTATTTAAACCTGCCATAAGATTATCCTCTCTTTCTATTATTATGCCATTTGATCAGTTCCGGTGCGGCCACAAGCAGGATGACCAGACTCTGAACTACGGTTACCATGTTGGTAGATACATTTGTTACACGGCTCATACGCAACGCGCCCATATCCATGATTCCGAAGAGCAACGCGGTCAAAAGTACTCCGGCCGGATGGTTTCTGCCAAGGATTGCAACGGCAATTCCTGTAAAACCAAAAGACGGGGAGAAGCCTTCAATAAACCGGTGATATTTTCCAAATACCTCTGTGACGCCTCCAAGAGCTGCCAGGCCGCCGCTCAAAACCATAGATAAAATCATGAAGAGCTGGACCTTAACTCCTGCCGTACCGGCTGCGGAAGCGTTGGCACCTACGGCCCGGAGCTGGAATCCCAGAGAGGTTTTCCAGAGGAAGACATAGAGTGCTGCCGCTACAATCAGGAGCAGGAACAGGGAGGTGGTAAGCTGTGTCTGTGGAACCAGCCGTCCAAACCATACGCCTTCCGGTATGACGTGGGTCTGGGCAGTGGAACCCTGCGCTTTCACAGGACCGTTCACCAGCCAGGAGGTAAAAAGGGTACAGATGTAATTCAGCATGATTGCTACAATGACTTCACTGGTATTCAGCTTTGCCTTAAAGATTCCGGGAATGCTGCCGATGACCATACCTGCCAGGACTCCCATCAGAATACTTACCAGCATCAGAATCGGTGCGGGCAGGAAGGGGAGACTTAGGGCAGTCAGGACCGCGGCCATGGCTCCGGCATGAAGCTGACCTTCAGCACCGATATTTAACATACCGCACCGGGAGCCTAAAGCTACTGCAAGTCCGGTAAAAGCCAGCGGGATACTCTTGCTTATGGTGTTGGCGATAGATTTTGGGCTTCCAAGCGCGCCTTTTAATAGGGCGCCATAGGCTTCTATCGGGGATTCGCCTGACAGCAGGATGAACAGGGCGCCTATAACAAGGGCAATCCCGATAGCTGCCAGAGATTTTCCTAATTCACTCATGTTTTTCATCTTTTTCATTTGTCTGTACCTCCTGCTCTTTTTCCGGTCATGAACAGTCCGATTTCTTCCTTGGTGTATGTACCGTTTTCAAACTGGGCGCTGACTTCTCCTTCATACAGCACGGCGATGCGGTCGCTCAGGTTCATGACCTCCGATAGCTCGGCGGATATAAGTAGAATCGCTTTGCCCTGCTCCTTCAGGTCTAACAGTGTCTTATGAACTTTCTCGATGGCGCCGATATCCAGTCCACGGACGGGCTGTGCTACCAGCATAAATCCAGGGTCGTGGCTGGTCTCGCGGCCAAAAATCACTTTCTGCTGGTTACCGCCTGATAACTGGCCGATTTGCTGATCCAGTCCGGCAAGCTTGGTTTCAAATAATTCTACCTGTTTCTGGGCGTCTTCGTTCAAAGCTTCAAACTGGATGAAGCCATTCTTGCAGTATTCCGGGTTATCTTGGTATCCAAGAAGGAAATTTTCCGCAATGGAGAAAGTGGGAACCATTGCATTGCGGTGGCGGTCTGAAGGGATGTAGCCAAGTCCTAGTTTTTTACGGTCCCTTACGGACATTTTTTCGATTGGTGTCCCATGAATCAAGATGGTTCCTTCCTTTACCTTCTGATTGCCTGCAATCATGGCCTCCAGTTCCTGCTGTCCGTTGCCGTCGACTCCGGCAATACCTAAAATTTCTCCGGCATGGACGGTTAAGTTTACTGTTTCTGTTGCTTTATCTTGAAGACGTACGTTCTTTAATTCCAGAACGGTTTCACCGATAGAAGCACCTTTTTTCGCGACAACGGTCTCCACGGAACGTCCAACCATCTGGGTTGCAAGTTCTTTCTCATTGGTGTCTGCGGTATTGCAGCAAAAGGCAACCTTACCTTTTCGGATGACAGTGATGCGGTCGGATAATGCCATGGTTTCATTCAGTTTGTGTGTGATAAATACAATCGTTTTTCCGTCTTTTTTCAATTGCCGTAATATTTTAAAGAGTTCTTCGACCTCCTGAGGCGTGAGCACGGCCGTGGGTTCATCTAGAATAATGATGTCTGCTCCGCGGTATAATGTTTTCAGTATTTCCACTCTCTGTCTCATTCCTACGGAGAGGTTGGCTACTTTTTCATGGAGGTCGATCCGAAAGCCAAAACGTTCGATTAATTCAGAGACTTTTTCTTCACTTTTCTTCCTGTCCAGAAACAGTCCGCCTTGTTCCTTTCCGATAATGATATTTTCCAGTACAGTGAGTTGGTTTACCAGCATGAAATGCTGGTGTACCATTCCAATACCCAAAGCATAGGCATCATTAGGATTGGCAATATTTGCCTTCTTTTCATGAATATAGATTTCTCCTTCGTCCGGATGATACAATCCAAAAAGAATGTTCATCAGCGTACTTTTTCCGGTTCCGTTTTCTCCTAGTAAACAGTGGATTTCCTGACGTTTTACGGTAAAGTCTATTCCGTCGTTTGCACGCACGGGGCCGAAGCATTTGACGATCCCCTGCATTTTAATAGCGTCCATAGCTTTCTCCTTTCATACTTATAATTCGTTTGGTACTTCAATCTTACCGGAAATAACATCTTCTCTGATTTTTTCCAGTTCCTTAAGGACACCATCCGGGACTTTGATATTGCTTCCCTCGACCGTGAAGTCCACGCCGCCGTCACTTAATCCCAGAAGTTGGTTCTCTCCGGTGTAGGTGCCTTCCACTACGCTGGCGATGGCATGGTAAGCACAGTTATCCAGTCTCTTGAGCATACTCGCCATGATGTAGTCCGGGGAGATGGAATTTTGGTTCAGATTTACGCCGATACTGACGAATCCCTTTTCCTCCGCTGCCTGGAACAGTCCCATACCGGAAGCTCCGGATGCGTGGAAAATGACATCTGCTCCTTTTTCACGAAACGTATTGGCAATGGTCCGGGCGGTGGTGGGGTCATTGAAGCCGCCCACATAGTCTGTAAGGACGTTGATATCCGGGTCTACATAGGCGGCGCCGGCCTGGTAGCCAGCAGCAAATTCGTTGATGAGGGGATTATCCACTCCGCCGATAAAACCAACGGTATCGCCATCAGACAATTTGCTGTCAATCTGTTCCTGCTTTGCCAGTACAGCCAGGGCACCGACCATGAAGCTTCCTTCCTGAGCCTTACAGGAGTAAGAGGCAACATTGTCCAGTTCGGATGTGGCATCTAAAAGCGCGAAACGCTGGTCCGTGTAGACGGAAGCCACATTGTTCAGCGCGTCCACCTGCTCATCTCCCACGCAGATGATTAAGTCATACTCTTCTGAGGACGCCATCTCGTCCTGGATGATCTCCTCATCTGCTACGGACTTGGGCTCTACCTGGTCATAGGTGATACCCAGTTCGTCTGCCGCGCGTTTGACACCATCTAAGGCCAGGTCATTGAAAGAATTACCGCCAAGGCCTGCCTGCGTAAAGACGATGCCGATGTGTGCGGTGCTTTCTTCTGCCGGGGTTTTCTCACTGGTGGATGAGGCGCATCCAGCGAGTGGGAAGACCATTCCGGCTGCCATAAAAAGTGCCGTCAGTTGTTTCCTTCGTTTCTTCATTTCTGTTCTCCTCCTTAAATATTATACAAACTGATTAACTTGTACAACAAGTGTGATTGAAATATAACACAAGTAACAAATGTTGTAAAGCTATATTTTGCAAAGCGTAGTAAATTTGTGAAAAGGTTCTAATTTTAAAGGTGGATTTTTGTGCAAAAGAGAGAGGGGAATTCTGATGAATCACAATATTTTTGGGTTTTGGTTGTCATAAAGACAATACCATTCGAGACGGTTTTTCGTATTTATATAAGTTGTCAGAAGCGGGAATGTATGATAGAATCTTATCTAAGATGTTGGGGTCAAAAGCCCCTATAGTACCTTGAAAATTTTACACAAACACAC
>CANOBT010000170.1 GCA_947564305.1 uncultured Lachnospiraceae bacterium
TGATTTGGCGGAAGAAGAATACAGATTAAGTATAAAAGAACAGTGAATAGATATGGGGAATGGGAGAGCATTGAAGGTGGTTGAGGAGGTTTTTGGTATATGAGGGAAATGAAGGATAGCGGGGTTGAGTGGATTGGGGAGATACCTGCTGATTGGTCAATAATCCGTGTGAAACATGCTTTTATAAGAAAAAATGAAAAGGCAATGCAGAAAGAGCCTGTCGTTCTTTCTCTCGCAAGAAGTGGTGTTCGCATAAGGGATATATCAACGAATGAGGGGCAAGTTGCAGAAAGCTATTATAATTACAATCCTGTTGATGAAGGTGATTTATTGCTTAATCCTATGGATTTATATAGTGGTGCAAACTGTAGCATTTCGCATATTAAGGGTGTTATAAGTCCAGCATACATAAACTTAAAAAGTAAGAAAAATATAAATCCTGTTTTTTATGATTATTATTTTAAAGTACAATATTGGTTGATGGCATTTTTTTCATATGGTAAAGGTGTATCTTTTGATAACAGATGGACATTAAGTGTGGAGACATTAATGAATTATCCATTGGTACTGCCTTCTATTGAGGAACAGCAGCATATAGCAGATTACCTTGATAAGAAATGTACTCAAATAGATACTGTAATTGCAAAACAACAAGAACTGATTATTAAGTTAGAGGCATACAAACAGTCTATCATTACAGAAACAGTAACAAAGGGATTAAATCCTAATGCAGAAATGAAAGATAGTGAAATTGAATTTATAGGAAGAATACCAGCAACATGGAAGGTATGCCGTTTAAGAAATATTGGAATGCCACAGAATGGAATCAGTAAAGGTGGCGATTTTTTTGGACATGGTTATCCGTTTGTAAGTTATGGAGATGTATATCGAAACTATGTATTGCCAGCACGAGTTGAAGGATTAGTAGATACTACAGATAATGAACGTGAATACTATTCTGTTGAGAAAGGGGATATTCTTTTTACGCGAACATCAGAAACAATAGAAGAGGTTGGTTTTTCTTGTGTATGTGAGGAAACAATACCAAATGCAACTTTCGCTGGTTTTGTAATTCGCGTCAGACCATTTGATGATACTTTGTATACTGGATACAGCAAATATTATTTTAGAAGCAATCATCATCGGGCATATCTTGTAAAAGAAATGAATCTTGTTACAAGAGCCAGTTTGGGGCAAGACCTATTAAAAAGTATGCCTGTATTAATTCCAACGATAGAGGAACAGAAAGAGATTGCGAGTTTTCTTGACAAGAAATGTAACGCAATAGATAGTGCAATCGGAATAAAGCAGAAAATAATTGACGGATTGATTGCATATAAAAAATCGTTAATTTACGAAACTGTAACAGGGAAAAAGGAAACAACAAAGTAAATTTTTAGATAAGAGGTTGGATGTTAGATAAAGGTAAAGTAGTTATGAATGAACCCATAAAAACGGAAAATATATTAACCGATATTCAAAATATTATAGAAACTTCTAAACGGCAGGCTTACCATGCAGTAGATACCATTTTGTCACAAAGAAATTGGCTGATTGGCAATCGAATTGCAGAGGAGGAATTAAAAGGGAAAGACCGTGCGGAATATGGCGCAAGTATTATAAAAAAATTATCAACTGAATTGACAAAGAAATATGGAAAGGGTTTTACAAAGACAAATTTATATAGTTTTTATTCCTTTTATAAATGCTTTCCAGAGATTTTCCACACAGTGTGTGGAAAATCTAAAAAGATACTTTCATGGTCGCATTATAGATACTTAATACAAGTAAAAGATAGCAAAGCCCGCAGCTGGTATGAAAAAGAGGCATACGAACAGACATGGAGCGTCCGTACTTTACAGCGAAATATCAATACGCAATATTATTATCGAATATTACAGTCTCAGCATAAGGAGTTGGTCGAACAGGAAATGATTGAAAAAACGGCTGAGTTTCAAAAAGATAAACTGGAGTTTATTAAAAATCCTGTTATAGCGGAATTTCTTGGCTTGTCATCCAATACAGACTTTACAGAAACAGACTTGGAAACCAGAACTATTTCCAACATTCAGAAATTTCTGATGGAAATGGGAAAAGGATATGCTTTTGTGGCTCGCCAGCAGCATATAAAGACGGAGAAAGAGGACTATTTCATAGACCTCGTATTTTACAATTATATTCTGAAGTGTTTTGTATTGATTGATTTGAAAACAGGCAAGATAACGCATCAGGATGTAGGTCAGATGGATATGTATATTCGTATGTTCGATGAATTAAAAAAAGGCGAAGATGATAATCCAACGTTGGGCATCGTACTGTGTACGGAAACGGATGAAGATATTGCAAAGTATTCGGTTCTTCATGGCAATGAGCAATTATTTGCATCAAAATATAAATTGTATTTACCGACAGAAGAAGAACTACGAAAAGAGATTGAAATGCAAAAAAGCATGTTTTATTTACAGCAGAAAGAAAAACAGAGCGAACAAATGTACAGCAAAGAGAAAGAATAAATATAATTGGAAAACATGTATTATTGATATGAGAAGTTAGCAGTATAACGAAAATACATTGAGGAGGAACGATTCATGTCAGACTTTGATCTGAAAGAAAAGCGTTTTGAGCAAGATATCGAGGAATATTTCATTACCAAAGGTGGCTATGAGAAAGGTGATCCACATAAATTTAATCGTAAACTGGCATTGGATACGGATACATTCCTTAAATTCATGAAAACAAGCCAGCCCAAGCATTGGGAACGCTATGAAAAAATTTATGGTACAGACAGTGAGAAGCAGATAGTCGAACGCTTTTGTCGTGAAGTAAAAATGGTAGGACTTCTTCAGGTTTTGCGTCAGGGTTTTACAGACCGGGGCATCAAGTTCCGCGCTGTATATTGGCAGCCGGAAACTTCTATTAATACAATGACTCAGGAACAATTTGCAGCAAATATATTACATTGTACAAGGCAGCTGCATTATTCTTTAAACAATGAAAACAGCATTGACATTGTGTTATTTGTCAATGGGATTCCGGTTGTCTCAATGGAGTTAAAGTGCCAGTTTACAGGGCAGAGTACAGTAAATGCGATTGAACAGTACAAGTTTGACCGCAGGGGAAAAGATGCCATTTTTGCATTTAAAGAACGTGTTCTTGTTCATTTTGCGGTAGACCTTACACAGGTTTATATGACTACCCGCTTGGAGGGAGAAAAAACTTATTTTCTACCATTTAATCAAGGAAGTAACGGCGCCGGACAAGTCGGAGGAAAAGGAAATCCCATTAACGGAAACGGATATGATACAGCATATCTATGGGAAAATGTTCTCTGTAAAGAGCGTCTGCTTGAAATTCTGAATAAATATCTTCATCTGAAAGTGGAACGGGATAAAGATACTGGCGAAATTATATCAGAAACAATGATTTTTCCACGTTACCATCAGCTTGATGTAGTGACAAAACTGCTTGCAGATGCCAAAATTAATGGTTCCGGCAAAAATTATTTGATACAGCATAGTGCAGGATCAGGAAAGTCCAATTCCATTGCATGGCTTGCCCACCGTTTGGCGGGGCTGCATAATGTGCATGATGAGAAGATTTTTCAGTCTGTTATTATAGTTACAGATCGTAAAGTGTTGGATGAGCAGTTACAAAATACAGTTTATCAGTTTGACCACGTAGATGGTGTGGTGCAGAAGATAGATAAGAATGCACAGCAGTTAAAGACTGCCATCAATGATGGTGTACCAATTATTATTACTACATTGCAAAAATTTCCTGTGATTTATAAGGAAGTAAAATCGGGTAACAGGCGTTTTGCAGTCATTGTGGACGAAGCACATTCTTCCCAGACAGGAGATGCGGCGAAGAAGTTAAAACGCGCGTTGGCAGACACAGAGAAGATTTTGGAAGAATATGCGAGGTTGGAATATGATCAGGAACAAAACTACAAGGACGATGAGGACAAGCTGTTAGATGAACTGGCAGCGCAGGGAGTACATAGTAATATGTCGTTTTTTGCTTTTACAGCGACACCCAAAGAAAAGACGCTGAATATGTTTGGATGGAAAGATGAAAAAGGCGGGTATCACCCATTTCATATTTATTCCATGCGACAGGCAATCGAGGAAGGGTTTATTCTTGATGTGCTGAAAAACTACATGACGTACAAGATGTATTATAAAATCGTAAAAGCAATACCAGATAATCCGGAGATTGATACGACAATGGGAGTAAAGGCAATTTTGGATTATGAAAAACTACACCCGCATAATATCTCCCAAAAGACATCTGTTATGTTAGAGCATTTTTATCGCGTAACCAAAACAAAGATTGGCGGTAAAGCAAAGGCAATGGTGGTAACGCCATCTCGTTTACATGCAGTGCGGTATTTACAGGAATTTCGCCGCCAGATTCTTGAGAAAGGTTATGACCTTGATGTGCTTGTTGCATTTTCAGGGGAAATTGAAGATGACGGACAGACATATACGGAGGAAAAGCTGAATAAGACAAAGGATGGAAAGACGATAAAAGAAAAAGTACTGTCCAAAGTGTTCCATACAGATGAGTTTGGAATGCTGATTGTTGCGGAAAAATATCAGACTGGATTTGATGAACCATTATTACATACGATGTTCGTAGATAAGAAATTATCAGGTGTAAAAGCTGTTCAGACACTTTCGCGTCTAAATCGTACTTACAGGGGTAAACAGGATACATTTATTCTTGATTTTGTAAATTCAGCAGAGGATATCAGAAAATCTTTTGAGCCGTATTATGAAGAAACCACACTGGAAGAAGAGACAAATCCAAATGTAATTTATGACTTGAAAAATACATTGGACGAGTATCATGTATATCAGGAAAATGAAATCTTGCAATTTGCAGACATTTTCTATTCAAAGAAACAGCAAATCAGCGGTGACATTGGAAAACTACAGGGAAAAATAAAACCGGCGCTTGACCGTTTTCAGGCATTGAGCGTGGAACGGCAGGATATGTTTAAATCAACACTTGCCCGTTTCAACCGTATATATGCTTTTATTACACAGGTATGTCGGTTGTTTGATAAGGATATACATAAATTTAGTGTATATGCTAAATTTTTACTAATGCAGTTGCCTAAAGGGAGTATGGAACGCATTAATGTGGATGATAAAGTGCTGTTGGAATACTACCGTTTGGAGAAAGACTTTGAAGGAAGCATTGACTTAGAGGAGACGGAAGAAGGATTTCGGCCAATTACGGGAGAAGCAGGGCGGAAGAATAAGAAAAAGAATCCGCTTGCCGTCATTATTGATAAAATTAATGATCGTTATGGTACGGAGTTCACGGAGATGGACAAGGTGCTTTTACAGATTGAAAGTGATTATGAGGCACAGGATAAGTGGCATGGATATGCGCAGAATAATGATTTTAAAACTTTTATGCTGTTATTCGAGAAGGATTTTCCCAATATGGCAGCAAGCCGTTATGAACAAAATGAGGAATTTTTCGTGCGTATGTTTAAAGAGCCGGATATGATGAAACAGATTATGGAAACACTTGGAACAGTATTATACGAGAAATTAAAAAGGAAGAGTGATATTGTATATTCGTATGAACCGGAAATGAGCATGGTGGCGGAAAATGTATCGTATGGAAATGAGTAAAGGGAGGTTACTTCCCCGCAGCTTGCTGCGAGGAAGTTTATCTGACCGCCATGACTCTTGAAGGGAAACCGAAACTAAGAGTGAACAGAAAGAAAATCAGAAGACAGCCTACTGTAATAAATCAAAAAAGTCTAATTGTATGTCTTTCCAGGATTTTTGTTCTGCCGGTTTTATGACATCATTTTCAGATAACTCTCCAATCAGGAGAGGAGATGAAGGATTGTGCAGGCGTCTGTTTTCCGCAACAGTTTCCCTGTCATAGTTGGCGTAGCAATACAAGCATCCATGACTGCAGGAATTATATGCTCCGATGTCGGCTCCAAGCAGGCAGGAGCATTCACTTCGTGCAGTTTTCTTTTTCGGTACATTTAACCGGCAGCCAAGTGACTTCTCCAACACTCCTTGTGACAGACAGCCGTCGGCATCCACATTTTCACAGACAAGTTCTTTATTTTCGCAGCATAAATGGATCTGCAGGTGATTTTCTTTTGCAATTTTTGAAAATGCATTTATAAGGTGTATCTGTTCCTGGTTTGTGACACTGCGTATTCCTTGGAAATTCCGTTTTGTTTTTTCATACAGATCAATAAAACTTACGACACATTGGGTAGTATATCCTGAAAGCGCTTTTGCCATCTGGTGAAACTGTTCTGTATGGTATTCAATGGAATATTTATCTGTAATGAAAATAGGGTCGTACCGCCAGCTTATGCGTTCCCTTCCTGCCAATTCAGATAACTGACGGAAAGAATCTATGACTTGTTTTTTTGGCGGCACAAATGGTTCAATCTCTTTCCCATAGGGCGTAATAGTTACAAACCAGAAAGTGTCGAATGCTGATAACAGTGAAATTCTGTCAAGCATAGGAAAAGGATTCTTTGTGCAGAATACCATTACATCTATGATTTCCGGAGTCAGCAGGTATTGGCTGACTTGTGACGAATAATAAGGATTTCGCACTAATACATAGCCTTCTTTGATACGGTTATAAAACCAATCGCTGTAAAATGCAGGGATGTCTGTCCTGCTGCCTGTATTTAGTATCATTTCGAATTATAGTCCTTTCCCTGTCATTTCCTCCCCACATTCCTCCTGGAGTTCCCGGATATCTTCCAACGCGTCCCTGATGTCCTCCAGAAGATTCAGATATTCTTCCTTTACGATTTCCTCGTTCATGATTTTTCTTCTCCCTTTATAGCTACAGATTGATTTCTGGCTCGTTGTTATCAGAGTATCCTTTGAAACGTTAATCAATATAGTATATTTACAGCTTTTTGGAGTACATCATTTCAACTGCTCCGTGTGACTGATGTTTTAGATTGGATGCTCGAAAACCATGTTTTTCATAAAATCTCCTGGCGTTGAGATTCTTTTCAAAGACCCACAAAATAACTTCCGAATATCCGGCTTCTTTTATTTCATCAAAGATGTGATGCAGCATAATTGAACCATATCCCTTATGCCGCTTATCGTATAAACTATGTATACAGATTAATTCTGCGGCATCCAATCCCAAATCGCCTCTGTTTTTACTCCATCCTGCTATACAATGAGGATTTTTGTCAACATATTCAATGGTTATTTTGGCCAGGTTTCTATTTAAAATACTTTCATACATTTCTTCAGCTTTTTGGATATCGGTGCTTCGTTCAAGCTCTTCAGGAGAAAGAATTCCGGAAAAAGCGGATTTCCACGATTCTGTCTGAATATATGCCAGTATCTTTTCATCGCCCAATTTAGCTTTGCGCAGTTCAATCTTATCCATCCTGGCGCCCTCCTGCAATTCCGATTTTTACATGAATCATTTCCTGATTCTATCTCTTTTTAAACGAAGTCAAAACAAAAGATATCGAATATACTCCGCAGCGGTTTCCTTCCGCGGCGTATTCTTAATAATCCCCAGATACACTGGCTCCGTAAACCCCGCTTCTTCCAACAACGCCGCCTGTGTGATTTCCAGTGCCATAGGATATTCCTCTGTCTCGGCGGTATACTCCACAGAATCATCCAGAGCCGCTTCCTCCGCGTTATCTTCCAATATCACAATATTCTTCCGCAGCATCTCCTCGCATTTCCGATACAGCTCCGGGTCTGCTCCTGACAAAAATTCTTCCATATTACACAGATACCCATTCTGTGAAAATGCGTCAAATGCTTCCTGATCCATCAGGGCAATATCCAGAGTTTCGCTGTCAATAGCTGCGATTAATTTGATACGGGAGGCATAGGTGTATTCATGGTAAGGATTTTCCTCATCCGTGGTAAGATACAGGCCGGAATACAGATAAAACTCATTCTTATTCAGCTCCATCCCCTGAGCCGTCAAAAAGCCGTCGCTCAGTGTTTCTGTCAGAGTTGCGCTGGGCGCTACATTGATAAAAGCGGCATAAAGAACCTGATTTTTCTGCGTGAAATGTCCATAGACCGTATATCCCAAAATGTACAGGATTACCCCTGCAACCACAAAATGCAGTTTATAGTAATCCCAAAGATACTGTACCTTCTTCGCTCCCTTAAGCTGGCGAAATTTTTCCTTTTCTGAAATAAGTCCGTCCTTATTCTGCATGGAAGTGCCGTTCCTTTCCCGTCGGAATGCTACAGTTGTTCATTCT
The DNA here is from genome assembly GCA_947564305.1 of uncultured Lachnospiraceae bacterium. Next base: position 8,264 of record CANOBT010000170.1, read on the forward strand.
CTGTAGTTTCATCCTCTGTCCTTTCCTCGCATTGTACCAGTATATTCGAGAGCATCCAGGAGCAAAGAAGCGCACAGGTGCCCTGCCCGAAGACAATCATAGGAGTGCATACATTGATAATCACATACAGCATTATAAAATAGATTCCTGCCATCAACGCCGTACAGAACAGGAAACGCATCCCAATCATCAAGGAATTTTTAAACATGGCAATCGTCGTGTTGCTGAAATGCGCTAGCAGAGGAAAAATATATAATAGGACGATTCCGTAGCCGACTGCAGCAACGATTAAAACAGCCGTAAGCAGAGTCCAGAACGCATTTTCAAACCGCAGATGGTAGAGCACGTATCCATCGACTCCGAGAACAATGCCAAGTCCCAGAAGAATCAGCCAGATTACTGTTCCCTGTTTGAAATTTTCTTTAAAAGAATGAAAAAATGCTTTTGTAAGATTCCCTTCTTCGTTTTTTGCAACCTTCAAAGATACATAATAGAGCGCTGTGGTAGATGCCCCAATGGTGAAAATCGGAATACAGCAGATCAACCACAGAATATTCAGATATACGCTGTAAACCATTTTTGTAATAAACTGCATAACAGGACCGTCGAGATTCAGTAAACCGCTCATAATCATTCTCCTTTTCATTCAAAATCCGTTTTTCGCAACTGTTTTCCTTAAAGTACGCTCTGACCACCATCTGTTTTCTGCAAAATCTCAGATTTAATCTCCGGTTGATTCCCGGAAGATCAGGCTTGTCTCCGCATAGATCGTGCGATAGTTCAGGGAAGGTTCTTTGATCCGGGAGATTAAAAGGTGTACTGCAGAAAATCCCATGATCTGACTGTGGATATGGATGGTTGTCAGAGATGGAATGATGATTTTGGAACTAGGGGAATCATCAAAACCGCACAGGTATACATCTTTGGGAACACTGTAGCCTAATCCGTGTAATGCGTGCAGCGTATCAATCGCGACAAAATCGTTGGCACAGATAAACACGTCAGGAAGATGCTCCAGCCTTTGCAGACGCCCGGTCAGATAAGCCCGGTAATCGTGGGTTACCATATCAGATTCATTTTCTTTATCCGCCAGAAGGCAATATTCCTCCGGACAAGGCAGGTTATGGAGATACATGGCGTTCCGGTAAGCCATATAACGTTCAAAAAAGGACTGGCAGTGCATATATTCCCCGATAAATCCGATCTGCGTTTTCCCGCGGCGTACCATTTCACGGACAAAAGAAAAGATTCCCGACTTATTATCCATCAAAAGCAGATCCGCCTTTAACGGCTCATTTAATCCGATGGGCGGGCAGTCTACGAAAAGAACCGGGATGTCCAGTTCACACAGCATTTTACAATATTCATAATTGAACATTTCATAGCAGATCATGCCGGCAGTCTTTTTCCTGTCAAATGATTTCGGAAGCGCCATCTCTTGAACCTCTTCCGGGAGGAGCCTGTGGATGGAAAGCCCGTAGCCAAGCTGAGCCGTTTCCCTCTGAAACTTATCCAGCATCGGGGAAGAAAAATGGGCATCATCCAGGAATCTGGAAGTGAGTAAGGCAATCTCTTGATTTTTCTTTGGCGTCTGGGCTGTTGTTTCCGCCCGGTTGTCGATGATACTTATATAGGAAAATTGTTTGTAACCCATTTCCATTGCTTTTTGTAAGACCTTATCTCGCGTGGAGTCTGCAAGAACCCCGGTGTTATTGATCGCCTTGGATACTGTGTTCCGGGAAATGCCCAGAGCATCGGCGATATCCTGTATTGTAACTTTGTTAGCCATAGAAACCTCCTTTGCAGTGAAACTCTGAAAGACCATAGTCTGAATTGCTGCTTATATTTTTTCTTTTTTAATAGAAATCGTCCGAGTTTAATTGTAACTGAATATATTATAATTCACAAATTAAAATGTGTCAAATGTAAAAGTAAAAAAAGACGAAATTTTTACATTAAAAATGAAAGATAGATGTAAAAATTTACAAAAAACAAACTCCTAAAAAGTTGCGTTTGTAAAAAAATGATAAATAAAGTGATGCAAATGTGAAATTTACTATTGACTAAATCGAAAAAAACTGGTATAACAATAGTACAGAGAATCTCAAAACATTTTACATATGCACAAATTGAAAATAAAAAGAAAGGAGAGTATAAAAAGAAAGAGAAAATAGAATAAGGAATAAGAGTGAGCAAATGCAAAAGGCGGAGAGATTTTATATAAGAAAGGAGGATGTTATGAGATATGAAAGCTAATTCAACAACTGTTTCAAACCAAAGGCAGGACAAAGGATTTCACAACACCATGTTATATATCAGACAGCATTGGCAGTTATATGTGATATTCATGCTCCCTGCACTAGCACTGACACTGATCTTCAAATACGCGCCGATGAGCGGTATTTTGATCGCGTTTCAGGACTACAACCCGTTTAGAGGAGTTTCAGGCAGTGAATGGGTAGGATTTAAGCATTTTACCAGGTTCTTATCTTCACCGGACTTTATGGGGTATCTTGTCAACACATTGAAACTGAGCGTATTCAGTCTGTTATGGGGGTTCCCGGTTCCGATTATACTGGCGCTGCTGCTGAACCGTATTCAGAGTACAGGCATTAAGAAGAAAATACAGTTGGTATTGTACCTGCCAAATTTTGTATCAGTCATCGTACTCTGTGGTATCGTAAGGATTTTACTTTCTGTGACAGGGCCTGTGAATCTGTTATTGGGTTCCGAGATTAACTTTATGACTATGCCGGAAGCATTCCGCACGATATATATTGCCAGTGGTATCTGGCAGGGCGCAGGCTGGGCATCCATCATGTACACAGCATCCCTGTCCAACGCAAGCCAGGAGCTGAAGGAAGCGGCTATCATGGATGGTGCAAATATCCTGCAGCAGATTAAGGCTGTAGAGTGGCCCGCAATCAAAGACATGGTAGTCATTCAGTTTATCCTGCAGGCAGGAAATATTATGAGTATTGGATTTGAAAAGGCATATGCGCTGCAGACGGACCTGAACCTTCCGGCATCTGAAATCATCGCTACTTATGTATACCGGAAAGGTCTGATCGACGGAGATTACAGCTTTTCAACCGCAGTAGGTTTATTCAATACCGTAATCAATGTCATTCTTCTATTGCCCATTGGCCCTCAGCAGTAGCAATCTTATTCATCGCGAGGGCAAATAGAGCATCTTCGTACTGTTCTTGTAATTGCTCCTGCTTATCCATGGGTCAAGCCTCCTCCTGTTCGGT
>CANOBT010000171.1 GCA_947564305.1 uncultured Lachnospiraceae bacterium
TAAATACCCAAACCCATTGATTTTACTGAGTTTCTTACTTTTATTTATATAAATTTTCTCTCCGCTTATGGTAAAATACAGTTACCAGTAAATACCCTACACATAAACGGAGGAGAAAATTTATGGTTACTAAATATCGTCAGCTTTCTTTAAAAGATACTTTCTCAAACTGTCAGGATCTTCTCATCGAAGATTCCCCTTCCTTTTTTCAGCTCCTTGATGAACACTTTGATATTCAGGAGTTTATTCCTTCTGTTTTTACTAATGCTTTTTATCAGCATCTCGGCAGGCCGCGTGTTTACCCCTTGTCTGGCTTCCTTTCTTCTCTGATCCTACAGAAGATTTTTTCTATCCCTACGGATTCCCTGCTCATTCTTTTTCTCGCTCTTTGCAAAGAACTCCGTGATTTTTGTGGATTTTCCAAAGTCCCTGATGCTCCTCTTTTTACTAGATTCCGTCAGGATTTTGAGGATCATATTGAACTCATGTTTCGACAGATGGTTGATTTTACAGAACCCCTCTGCCAGATCATTGATTCCTCTCTCGCTCAAATACTTACCTTTGATACTTCTGGTATTGAACTCTACGTTAAAGAAAATAATCCGAAAACTCTCAATTCCCTCATCAGAAGCCTGAAAGCTTATTATAAGGATAAGCCTGATGTGGATCCCTATAAGATGGCCTATGGCCTGATGCCTTCCCAGGCCGCCTCCTGCCCTGACGCAAAACAGCAGTATATCAACGGCCATTTCTGTTATGCCGATAAATTTGCACTCCTTACCAACGGTCTTGGCATTGTACGGGATATCGTCTTTCTTGATGAGGATTTGAAGGCTTCCCATCCTGAACTTCCTGTTGATAAAAAATCGGATTCCCCGGAAGAGGATAAAACCATCAGTGATTCTGTTGCTTTAAAACCGATCCTCTCTGATTTTTTTGCCGCACATCCTGACTTCCATCCGGATACTATTCCTCGGGGATGCCGCTTTTGATTCTGTCGATATCTATAGCGCCTTAAAGGATGAGTTCCATTTTAAAAAAGTGTTGATTCCCTATAATCCGCGTAATGAAAGTTCCCTCAAAAAAGTCGGATTCAATGAATATGGTTATCCTACCTGTCCAAATGACCCAGCTCTTTCTATGAAATACTGTGGTCTTACGAAGGAAAAAGGTCGTGCCGACCGCATGAAATGGTGCTGTCCCAAAGTACATATGGTAAAAGGAAAATGGGTCTGTGACTGTAAAGAACCCTGCAGCACCGCAAAGAAAGGCCGAACCACTTACACCTACGAGAATATGGAATTCCGCATGTTTCCAGGTATCCAGCGCGATTCTGATGAATGGAATTCTCTCTATAAAATAAGAACTTCTATAGAACGGGCAATCAACCACTTCAAAATGAATATGTGCATCGCAGGAAGACATACCAGAAATCATAAAACCACTAAAGCAGATGTATTCCTTGCCGGCATCGCTAGCCAGCTTACTGTCATTGTATCCTACCGGATGCACTGCCCAGAATATATCAGAAGCCTGAAGCCGCTGGTTGTTTGAAAAAGTATTCAATTTTCATAGTACAATTCTGTTTTGGGCTAAAAGTGCGCCCTAAAATCTGACTTTAATGTCATTTTTAAGCTTATCTGAATAATAACCTGTTTTTTTCGCCTATTCTATAGGTCATCAGGTCATCTGCCCATGGTTCAAAAAACATTTAACAATTACCTAATTATATTCATATATGTCTCCTTCATTCTGCTGGTAAACTGCTTCAAACGCTGTAATTCCCAATTTATACATAATATCATTTGAATAAACCGTTATATGTAATCCGTTGGGATATCCTCTCAAATCATAACTGAAACGTATTTCATGAAAATTATTATCAATACACCTTTTTACCAGTTCAGCTGCCAGTTCTTCTTGATCCACAATGCCTATCTTATTTGCAATAATTGTTATATTTTCTTCATAGCCATTCTCACTGCTTGATATATGATTATTTACTACCTCTACATCTCTTCCCATCTGCAAATACAGCATTACCAAAATCACAAAAATCAAAACGACTATTATAATTGCCTTCTTTTTTGAAATATTCACTTTTTTACTCCTATTCTGTATTCCCCATAAATAATGATTATCTCCTTCTAATCGCCCTAACTATTTTATTCATTGTCACGGATTACTAAAGCAGATTCTTTTTCCAACAAAAAAACAGCCCCAAGCAAGGCTGTTCTCTTATCTCAACTCCAGTATACTACTCACAATCTTCTTTATGGCTGCTTTCTCTTTCGCAGATAACTCTTCCCATGTGTTCAATACTTCTAACTGCTCTTCAGATAAATCAGGAAAACTATCATCTGGTGAAAAGAACTGCGCTAAAGTAATACCAAAACCTTTACATACTTTCTCAACAGTCGTAATTTTGGGCACATTTCCTTCGTTTAACAATGATGAAATCGAGGATTGTGTCATTTCAGCTCTTTTAGCCAACTCATATTGAGTCATTCCCTTTTTAGCACATAATTCTCTTATTCTCTCAGCCACAAAATATCTAACCAACTATTTGCACTCCCCTTAACGATTTAAATGATACGGTAATCATAACCTTTTCAGAGAAAATATATTAGTTGTTTAAATCAGATATTTTATTATACCTTTTATCGTAGTATCAGAGGTAAAAAAAGAAAAGCAACTTGCTTTTTGACCTTTTCTCTATTTACTATAGCATCAATTTCTTGTTTTCCTCTATCCTCCTTCTATTTTGTATGCTAATAAGGTATATGCTACACTATTTGCTTCTATTTGTCTATATAAATTAACCGACTCTTTCCAAACATAAAAAGAATCCATCAATTTAGATTTTTGATAGATTCTACTTTGCCAAGATACGTTTCTAAAAAACTGTCCAGCATACTCAATTCATCCGGTGTAAGTTTATTGATTTTCTTTAACACACTACCATACATATCATCAGCATATTCATTCTGTTCAATTTTTATTAATTCTTGTGATAATAAGTACTCTGGAGACACTTGCAATACATTGCAAATATTGATAAGCAGTTTAAGGCTTGGAAGACGTACTCCTGATTCAATCTGCCTAATATGCCCTGGATAAACACCACACAAGTCTGCTAACTTCTCTGATGTTAATTTTTTTGATTTTCTCAACATTCCAATTTTTTTACCTAAGACTCTATTTTCCATATGTTTTACTCTATCTCTTGCTCCAAACTTTTAAAAATATCTGATGAAAAAAATTCATTCAGTGTAATTCCCAATCCATCACATATTTTAGCAATCGTCACAATTCCCGGATTTTCAGTATTTCCATAAAGGATATTCTTTAATGTCGTTGGCGGTACAGCAGATATTGTAGATAAATAGTTTACTGTGATATCTTGATCTTCTATTAATTCCATAATCCGCAAAACAACAGCCTCTCTTGATTTCATCTGCCCACCTCCGCCCTTATATGGACTACATAGACATTGTACGTGATTCACTATTTTCATGTAGTCCATATATGGACGTTTTCCGATATGCATCTTCTTCTGCTTTTTTCCTTTATCCTATTAATTCAAAACCTCCTCTTATTCTTCACCTAATATGCAGGTGTTCCATATCCGTAAATCCTATTATCTCCAATCGCATAACTTCTCTTAGCACACTTATTTCCACTATTCCCTTCAATCGTATGCACTCTGCCATCAATCACATTCTCCACAATCCCTACATGGTTAATACTTCCATCATTCCCCCAGTCAAAGAAGATGATATCCCCAGCTACTGGAACATAGCTTCCATCCCGGAACTGCCCTCTTGATTCAAACCATGCGACACCGCCTGAACACGCTGAAAATTTCGGTATCACACCACTCTCAATATATCCGCACTGGTCCGCACACCATGACACGAAACAGGCGCACCATTCCACCCGGCTGTTAAATCCATACCAACTCCAATAGGTATCTCCTGCGTTGCCTTCCTGTGACAATGCTATTTGTACAATCGCCTGGTTTCCTGCTCCTGTTGGGATTCTTCCAAAGACATAGTACCTAAGCACATGCGGAACATACTGCTTGTCCCCGTAACCAGTCCATCCCATCCGCTGTGCCATCAGATCAGAGAACTCCGCAGCATTTGCTACCGTATATCCTCCGTAATTCTCCTTCGCCCACGCTATATATCCATTTCCAAAATTATATCCCTGCAATGCCAGTTTAATGCGATCCATGTCAACCGGACTCTCTACTTCCGCACTCATCAGTACCGCTTTGATTTCCTGTACACCGCATGCAATCGAATATTCCGGATCTGTGATTCCATTCGGCTCTCTTGGATATCGGGTATTAAAGGAACTCTCCGAACTTCTCATCGGATCTGAACCTTGCCCTCCGCTCTCCTGCATCATCACTGCCTTGATCAGTTCGACATACTCTCCAATTCCACATTGATTCGCATACTGACGGATGAGAGGGGTATAGGCTTCTACCTCTGCGCTTACCGGGCTGACAGAACTGGAATTGTCACCGCCTACCATGCAGAGAACTCCGCCAAACAGAATTACCACAATCAAAATAAAAACGCTGATCCATCCTCCTGCCGCTATCGCTGTAATCAATTCCTTTGTCGATGCAACGATTGCTTTTACCGCTGTACTCACGGCTCTTGCTGTGGCTTTTGCAGTCTGGTGTGCTGTCTTTACTGCCTGCCTTGATATCTGTCTTGCCGTCCGTAGCGATTTTTCTGCCATCTTTGCGGATGCCCTTGCTGCTGCCTGCGCCGATCGTGCTGTTTCCTGTGTTGTTTTTATTGCTGCATGCGTTGACTGCTCCGTTGTCTTGACCGTTCTTCCTGCATATTTTACCGTGCCTTTCCCAGTTGTCTTTATGGATTGTTCTGTCTGCCTTGTACTTTGTTTCACTGTTTGTTTTGCTTGCTCTGAATATTTATACGCCGATCGGTTCGACCGGCTCTTTTCCATCTTCTGAAGCTGTACCTGTTTCTGCAAATTCTCTTTTGTCTGACAATGATCGGCTCCCGAACCCTCCGAAAAGACTGAGGATATATTCTCTGACATTGTGCCTGACTCCCCGTCAGATACCTGACTTGAGATACATTCCTCTCCTACAATACTCTCTTTTTTCTTTCTGCTCTTTAGGGCTTGTTTTCCTATCCTTCCTGCCTGGTACACAGCTCCTTGCACCGTTCTTTCTGATGTCTCTCTGATCTTATTTTCTGCATACTCCACCGGAGAATCATTTTCAGACGTCTGCCCCTGTTTTACGCTGTCCTTTGTGTGTACATACACCTGTCTGATATGCTGTGCCGCTACTGCCGTCTTATCCAATGCTTTGATATCTTTCTTGATCTGCCGTGTTTTAATCTCTTTCCCCATCACCTCATGACCTCATAATTATCTCTTTTTCCATCTTGGTCCTTTTCACGTTATTTTTCTTGTTATCATTTTGTTGTTATTTTAGGTGTCATTTTCATTATCTTTCCCGATGTCCTGCAGATACACAGAATCTATATCCACAGGACATCCTATCAAAAGCATTTACAGTAGCTTCCTCTCTATATATGAGAATCAGCGCCCTCCGGCAATTGCCAAATGCCTGCAAACATCCACTTGACTCATTGCTCACGGGAACAAAGCTACTTATCTTGCTTTATCTTGTATTACCGCTGGCAATAAGGACGGCTGTACAGATGGTACTAACTTTGCAGACCTCTCACTCTTAATCTGCTGAATCTCCCTCTTTACAGACGGCTTCTTTTCTCTGCCGTTTCGGAACTTCTCCACTTTCTTCAGCGTATTCTCTGTCTGTTTTTCCATTTCAGAAAAACGCCTGCCACACATAAGGAATGCCTTCTGCACTTTCGCCAGGATTCCCTTATCCGGGTTTCTTTGTTCCGGCTCTTTCCGCTCCTTTCCAATCAAGATCCTGCCGATATTCTTCAGATGACCACCCATGGCATGAAACTCATTGCCAACGCTCTCCATCTTCTTGGCACTCTTGTCCATATTCTCCATGCCGCTGTGCAAGCTCTCCTTCAATGCGGAAAGCACCGCAGGAACCTTCATGGCAGATACGGCACTTCTCAGTGCCTCCGTCCCTTTCTCCCGGAACACACTCACGGCATACTTCGCAGACTGGATCAGATTACTCTTCACCTTTGCAAACTGGTCTCCAATCTCCTGTATCTTATCTTCTGCTTTCTCTACCATCCTGGTAGTAGTTGCCGCAATCCCCTTATCTTCCATCTGTGCAAGCTGTGTTTTAACCTCCTGCAGTTCACTTAATACCTCTCCAAACTTGCTCTCCATGTTTTCCAGGTATTCTACAAGAGTGCCTACTTCCTGAAGTTCCTTTTTCATTCCATTGCTTTCCAATACCTGGAATAGTTCTAGGATATCCGGCTGTAGGCATAATGCTGTCTGATTTGCTGTCCCCATAACTCACTTTCTCCTTTCCCTTAAGCTGTATTGCTGTTTTTTCAAAGTATCAATCTTATTTATCACTCTTTACTGCCTGTTCCGGTTCGCACTATCCTCCCCTGGTCGGGTTGACATCAGCTTATACAAGCGTGTATTCTTCGGAAATTTATTGATAAACGGCACAAGGGAACTGCCATATTTAATCAATCCGCACCCTGCATCTGCATTGGTGATATAACTCATCTGCTCCCCGGAAATGTTCAGCAGTTCCGCCAGTTTCTGCCTGTCGGATGCCGCCTGGTTCAGCATCACGATATATTCACTGTTGGACAGCATGGTACTGGCAAGAACGGAATCCAGCAGATACTCCACATTCTGCGTGATGGCATTGGGAAATGCGTTTCTCTTCCGGAACCTTCTCCATGCAGAATTGAAGAATGCACCGGAATATTCATTTTCAAATACCACATGAAATTCATCCAAGAAGATGTGCGTCCTCTTCCCCTTCTTCCAGTTCTCCGTCACCCGGTTCAGCATCGCATCCGTAATCACCAGCAGTCCCATGGTCTTAAGCTGTTTCCCAAGGTCCATGATGTCATAGACTACCATTCGGTTATTGATATCCACATTGCTCTCATGGGCAAATGCATCCAGACTTCCACTTGTAAATAATTCCAAGGCAAGGGCAAGGTCTTTCGCTTCTTTCTCCGGCTGTTCCAACATTTTCTCCCGAAGGACGCACAGAGTCGGAACCGTCCCCTCCCTCTGGTAATCCTCATATACTGCCGAAGTACAGCGGTCAATGATGGATTTCTCCTTGGCACTGATGCCGTTTCCATCCAACTGCTCGAATAGCGACAGCACAAACTCCGACTTATCAATTACCGGGTTCCCGCCGTCTCCATATCCCTCTACCATGTCCATTGCATTGATATGGTCATAGCTTCCTGCAGCAATCCGGATCACTTCCCCTCCCATCGCTTCAATCAGGGAGGCGTACTCCCGCTCTGGATCGCAGACCAGGATATCATCCTCCGTTGCCAGGGCAAGGAACACAATCAGCATCTTCGCACTGAACGATTTCCCACTCCCCGGAACGCCAAGAAGAAAAGAATTGGGATTCAGCAGCTTCGCCTTATTGCACATGATCAGATTGTGGGAGATGGCATTTTCCCCACAGTAAATACCTCCCTCATCCATGATCTCCTGCACCCGGAACGGCATCAACACCGCAAGACTTTCTGTCGTAAGCGTCCGTAATGCGTCAATCTTCCGGTGTCCGATCGGAAGCGCCGTGTTCAGTCCGTCCATCTGCTGGTATTTGAGAACCGCCATCTGGCACAGATTTCTTCTCGCCATCGTAAGAAGGGTATCGGTATCTGCATCCAGCTGTTTCTTGCTGTCTGCCGTATGCACCAGTGTCAGTACTGCAAACATCATCCTCTGGTCACGGGTCGTCAGATCGTCCAGAAACTCCTTGCTCTCCCTCCTCTGCTGTTCCATATCATACGGGATCACTGCTGAAAAATTATTATTTGCGTTCTGCCGCCTCTGCCAATTCGTGATGTTCGTCTCTACCCCAAGCAGCCTGTTTTCCACCTCCCGCACTGCCTCATCCGTCGGGATCGGGATGATATCAATGCTCATCATCAGACTGCGGTTCAAGTCTGTCAGCTCCGCAATCATGTTGTCCTTGATATAAGACGCATACTCCCGCAGGAATAATACCCTTCCATACCGGTTTCCCATGCGGAAATGGTCCCGTTTAAATTCCAAGCTGTCCGGACAGATAAAGTCTTTAAAACTGTGTCCTTTCTTCATAGTTTCCGACAAATCAAAATGGAACCCGGTCTCTTCTCCGGTACGGTAGAAATCATGCAGCGCCCTCAGCTTATCCGTCGCATCCATTTCCACACATTTCGAGCCAAGCCTTGCAAAGTGGCTTGCTAACTCCGTTCCTACACGGGCAAAATACGTCCTCGCCTCTTCGATGGATTTCTTATAAACGGATACTGTCACATACTTTTCCTGCACCATGCTGTTGGAACCTGTTGCCTTCTCCAGCAGCATCTTGTTGTACTCCTTCCGGTACAGATCCAGTCCGTCCTCCTGCATGGGAATCAGGATCGACCTCTCAAAGTCCTGCTTATTCAAACGACGGTTGTTAATGGTGATCTTGGTAGTGGCTCCGCTGTCAAAGGAATTAAGAAGTTCACTGTATTCCAGGAACATCGCCTCCTTATCCTCCCTGCTTGCCACCGCATAATTGACATCCACAAACTTATAGCTCCGGGCAAATTTGTTCTTCCCGATCTGGAAGATGCCGTCCTCCCATATCACCTGAACCGGAATTGCCTGCTGCACATTTTGGGGTATCACAAACTTCTCCTTATCCTGTTTGAAAATGTTACTCAGTGTCTTAATCATGCTGTTTCATCCCCTCTTTCCTGCATTTTTCAATCCATGGTTTCATTGCCTCATAATAAAGATTCTCCGGATGGAAAATCAGCCGTTTCGGTATCAGGAACTCTGATTTGATCCACGCCCACAAAAACTGCTCCGCATTCATTCCGTGATACCGGATGAATCCCAACGCCGCAAAAGGCGCCGCCCCAAGGATGCACACCCAGCTTACCGTCTCCATTCCCAGATACGGACGGAGAAGAAAATAAAAACCTACGGCAATCCCGCAGGCTAAAACAGAAAAAAAGAACTGCCTCATAGACAGTCCGAAAAACATGGACTCCGTATACTCACGGATTTCCCGGTTAATTTTTACTTCCACTCACTATACCTCCCTGTTTTTTGATTGCTTCTTACTTTCAAATGATATATCTCCTACAACCCCATCATTTCACGTACCACACGGTCCGACATCTTCACCGCACCTGTCAGAACCAGCATATTGAAAATCAGCTCCCCAATATATCCCCACACCATGGTAACTGCTGCTGCGTCCGGGTCTACCACTGGCGGAGTCGTGGCAAATAAGGTAAAGATGATGCAGGCAAGCACAATGATCGCTCCCTCCAAGCACACTGCCGCATAAGATTTCAGAAAACTGATCCCGACATTCTGTGACGGGCTTCCGGCAAACGTAGACAGAGGGACTGGTGCGATAGCTGTATATAAATACAACCGGAAGAACCGACCGTACACGCTCATAATCATAATAAAACTTAAGACCGTAATAAACAGACTGCCGATCAGTGTCACTGCCCACAAGGGAATGCTTTCAAAAAATCCACAGTCTTCTACCGCCGTCACAATCTCCTGCGGAAGAACCGTCTCCTGCGCCCCGCCAAAACCTGCAGAACCCATAATGGTACTTGTAACTCCCTGCACGATTTCAAACAATGCCATCATCAATTCCAATCCATAAGTGACCACTCCTTTTGCGATCGCAAAGCGGACAAATATCTTCACAGCATGCTCCGGCTTCTTTACCTCTGTAAAACTGCCGCAGGTCTTGACCACTCCCACCACAAAGAATAATACTAACAAAGCATAGCCGATTGCCTGCAGCGCACCATGGATATTTACGATAGCACTCCAGATTCCTCCGCCTTTGAAATTCTCTGGTGACTGCGTAATAATCTGCCAGATCTCCGCCAGTTTTTCATTCCATGTGTTCAGGGCATTCACCAGGTTCTGTACTACCCAATTATCCGATTCCATCTTCTGCACCTCCTTCTTTTCTCATAATCTCCATATCTCGATCACTCCCCTTTCTTCTATTCACGGAGCCGCCATTCCTGACAGCTCCATTTTTCCATCTGCTAGTAATCGACAATCCTGATTAAAGGTTTCCTGACATCCTTCTAACTAACAATTAGCATTAAAATTTCCCGGCGCTCTGCTACCCTGTAATTAACGTTAAGATTTCTTTCGCAAACGTAATGATAATCCCGCCTGCAAGCGTCAGGAATCCATTTGCCCTCTGACTCGGATCATGCGACTTTAAAGACAAACCTACCTGCACAATCCCAAATCCGAGAAGAATCATGCCGATTGCCCGGATCATTCCAAAGATAAAATCAGATAAGTTATTGACTACTGCAATCGGATCACTGGATGCATACACTGTGACTGTTCCAGATACCACGATAAGCACCAATAAAGCATACAGCAGCATTGCTCTTTTCAACTTTCTTCCCATCGCCTGTCTGCTTGCAACTCCCTTACCTTTATCCTTACTTTTGTTTCTATTATCTCTTATCATTTTTTCAAATCCTCCTCTGCTATTGTTTTAAATATTAACCCTGCGTTTTTTATTGGATGCAATATTCCCTTCGTCCTATTTTATGAATGGCTAAAAATCTCTTCTAACTCTTCATCCGACAGCAGTTCATAAGACCGACCGCCTTCTGTTTCTTCCAAAACCTCTCCCTGCAAACTGTCTCCCAGAGAAATATTTGCTATTGCCTGTGTCACTTCCCCATGCCGGTACGGTTTCCCCTTTCCATCCGTAGACAGTGCTACATTGGGATGCTTTAGGATATCAAACTTCTCATCCATTACCGGACGTTCTCCACGGATAAAGAGAAGTGCATAACGGTTATCCAACATCCGTACCTCATCCGGCGTTAAAAGTTCCCGTCCTGAGATCTGATAATTCGTCGAATAATTCCCGGAATGCCCGGTTGATTTTCCATAAGTGTTCATGTCTATGGTTGCCTTGCCAAGCAATTCACTGACATACTTATGAGTGCCCTGCTCATTGCCGCCAAGATATAAAAATTCGTCACAATTGCCCGCAATTGACTCCCACTGTTTTTCAAACAGAGCCTTTAACTGCGCCAAATTCTGTAAGATAATAGACACACTCACTTCCCTGGATCGCATAACAGAAAGTATCTTATCAAAATCATCCGGCAGGCTCACATTGTAGGCTAAGAATCCGACGCCTTACTGTCTTGCAACAGCAGGTTTCCGAACCC
>CANOBT010000172.1 GCA_947564305.1 uncultured Lachnospiraceae bacterium
GATATCTTCAGACAAAAAGAATGAGTATAAACGTGAAGAACTGGAAAACAGGCTGCAGGATGTCATCCAACTCATGTATGAAAATGTGGAACCACGAATCAGCATACAAAATCTGTATGCTGAAGATCACACAGAGGTGACAGTGTCCGTAACATTATATATCGAGCCGGATGATGAGGTTTCTGAAGATATGCAGGAAGCGATTAAAAAATTAGTATCAGGAAGTATTGACGAAATTTCACCGGAAAACATTTCTATAAGCATGATACATACGAAGGAATAACTTGGAGTATTGAAATGAAATCATCCCTTTTTATTGTTATCAAAATTTCCGATAAATTTCTTGGATATCAGCAGACTTTATAGTATTATGTTCTTAAATACGTATTTTTTAAAGACCTCTTACCAACCTATGAAGCAACAGCAAAAAGGAGTAGAAGAACATGAGTAAAACATTCAATATCAATGCTGATTGTAAACCCGGACTCCACTATATGGTCGATATTTCCGGGAAATTGAATCAGATAAAATCCATGGTCGACGACGGCAAATACTTTACCATCAACCGCGCGAGACAATTTGGTAAAACAACAACGCTTAAGGCTCTGGAACGACTTTTATGCAGTGAATATCAGGTTGTGCGTCTTGATTTTCAAGGACTCGGACAAGCGGATTTTGCAACAGAACAAACTTTTGTAGAGGCATTTTCCGATGAATTGTTAGAAACCACAGAGCTTCTGCCGGATGAAATACGGATGAAATTAGATACATTTGCTTATGATGGTTCCCATAAATGGCATCTGCGGAATCTGTTTCGAGTCTTAAGCAGATGGTGCGGGATTGCTGATAAAAAAATCGTTCTGATGATTGATGAGGTAGACAGTGCATCGAATAATCAGGTGTTTCTTGATTTTCTTGCACAGCTTAGAAGATATTATCTGGACCGGGAAATCACCCCTACATTTCAGTCTGTCATTCTGGCCGGCGTATACGATATAAAAAATATCAAAGGGAAAATCAGGCCGGATGACGAACATAAAACGAACAGCCCGTGGAACATTGCTGCTGATTTTGATATCGTAATGAGCTTTTCTAAAGACGAGATTGCAGGGATGCTTCATGAATATGAGGAATGTAACCAAACAGGAATGGCTGTTGATGAAATGGCCGGGCTGCTGTATGAGTACACAGCAGGATATCCTTATCTGGTATCAAGGCTCTGTAAATTGATAGATGAAAAGATAGCCGGAAGTGAAACTTTTCCGGATAAACTATCAGCCTGGACACATGAGGGATTCTCAAAAGCCCTAAGTATTCTACTTTCTGACAGGAACACTCTGTTTGAATCCCTGGGGCATAAACTGACAGATTATCCACAGCTGCGCCAAACATTGTATTCTCTGTTATTTATCGGGGAAGATATTGTTTATAATGTGTTTGATGAGACGGTAAATATTGCAATCATGTTTGGATTCGTCCGCAAACAAGGCAGCAATATTGCCGTGGCAAACCGCATTTTTGAAATCCTGCTTTACGATTATTTTCTGACATCCGCTGATGCACAGAACCTGACAATCTTCAGGGCTGCATCGAACCATAAATCCCAATTCATTCATAATGGACGCCTAGACATGGAGACTGTCCTGAAAAAATTTGTAAAGCACTATGATAGCATCTATGGCGACCAATTCCAGGAGTTTGATGAAGCCGAAGGACGAAGACGCTTTCTGCTTTATCTCCGGCCTATTATTAACGGAACCGGTAACTACTATATTGAATCTGAAACACGGAACGCACGGCGTATGGATGTGGTGGTTGATTTTCTGGGAGAACGTTTCGTTATAGAGTTAAAAATCTGGCGGGGAAATTCTTACAATCAGCGTGGGGAAAAACAATTGTCAGATTATCTTGATTACTTTCACCTCAAAAAAGGGTATATGCTAAGTTATAACTTCAATCGCGGAAAAAAGATTGGAGTGAAAAACATCCGGTTGGGGGAAAAATTGTTGGTAGAGGCAGTGGTGTAACATAGACCGTGATTTCATCTACTCCTCATACTCAATTCCTACCAACATCAACCCCTGCGGCGGCGCCGTCACCCCCGCCGCCTCTCGGTCCTTCGCCTCCAGAATTTCCCGAACCTGTTCCGGTGTATAAAACCCACGCCCCACGCGCAAGAGCGTCCCTGCAATAATACGGACCATGTTATATAGAAACCCGTTTCCGCGAATACGGATTACGATTTCTTTTCCATCCCATGCCCCCGTTCTCCCTGCTGCCGGCTCTTCCAGAACTTCCAGGCTGTAAATTGTCCGCACCGTATCTTCCACATTCGTCCGAATATTGCAGAAGCTGACGAAATCATGCTCCCCGGTAAGATATTCTGCCGCACGGCGCATATCCTCTATATTCAGCGGATAAGATACAAAATAAGTGGTAAACCGTTTTGTCGGGTCTTGTACTTTTCCATTAAAAATATGATATTCATACGTCTTGACACAATGACAATATCTAGGATGCCAGCCGCAGGGAACTTCCTCCGATTTTACAATCACAATGTCCTTGGGTAAACGTTGGTTCAGCGCATAAGAAATACGCTCCGGCGGGATGCGCGTCTCGGTATCAAACACCGCCACATTCCCCAGAGCGTGTACACCAGAATCCGTCCGGCTTGCGCCGATGATGCGGATAGATTCACCTAACATTTTAGAAAGTGCCACATTAATCACTTCTTCGATTGTAATACCATTCGGCTGCACCTGCCAGCCACAATAATTCGTGCCGTCATAGGCAACAATCAGTTTGATACGTTTCATAAGATTCTCCCTGCGGCAAACGCTGCTGCCAGATAAATCACAGTAATCGTATACGCTGCATAATCCCCGGTCTTGTAAACCAGAGGCTTCATCTTCGTACGATTCTCGCCTCCATTATAACAGCGTGACTCCATCGCCATCGCCAGGTCATTTGCACGTCGGAACGCAGAAACAAATAACGGAACCAAAATCGGCACCATTGCTTTTGTCCTCTGTATAATATTTCCACTTTCCAAATCCGCACCACGGGCAATCTGTGCTTTCATAATCTTGTCTGTCTCTTCCAATAGAAGCGGAATAAAACGCAGGGCAATTGACATCATCATTGCCACCTCATGCACCGGAACACGAAATCGGTTCAACGGGCGAAGCAGGCTTTCCATCCCATCTGTCAAGCTGTTTGGGGTTGTTGTAAATGTCATGATTGAGGAGCCCATAATCAGGTAAATCAGACGCACCGCCATGAAAACCGATGTCCGCACCCCATTTTCTGTGATATGGAAAATCCAGAAGTCCACCAGTACTTTTCCGCCCTTTGTGAAAAACAGATGCATCATGACCGTGAACATCAAAAGCATGATAACCGCTTTCAATCCTTTGACAATGAATTTCAAAGGGACTCTGCTCGTCTTGATAACGAACCCTAGAAATACAGTTGCTAATGCATATCCGAGTACACTGTTCTGCACAAATAAGGAAATCAGGAATAAAAGGGTAGACACAATCTTTACCCGTGGGTCCAGACGGTGTATACAGCTTTTTGCAGGATAATACTGTCCGATTGTAATATCTCTGATCATAGAAATCTCCTTTGTCTCATGATTTCTTCTGCCGCCTCTTCTATTGTGGTAGCGTCTGTACGCACATCAAGCCCTCTCTCTTTTAAATCATGCATGATATACGTCACCTGCGGTGCGGCAAGCCCCACCTGCTCCAGTTCTTTGTAATGGGAGAATACTTCCTTAGGTGCACCGTCCAGCATCTTCTCACCCTTGTTCATCACAATGATGCGCTCCACATACCGTGCAATATCTTCCATACTGTGGGAAACAAGAATCACTGTCATCCCTGTCCTGCTATGCAGATGTGCCACCTGGTCCAAAATATCATCCCGTCCCCTGGGGTCCAATCCGGCAGTCGGTTCATCCAAAACCAGAACTTTTGGACGCATTGCAATCACTCCTGCAATCGCAGCTCGCCGCTTCTGGCCGCCGGACAGCTCGAACGGAGACTGCCGGTAATGTTTTTCCGGAAATCCCACCAGTTCCAATGCTTCTTTGGCCCTCTCTTCACACTCTTCCTTGGACAAGCCCTGATTCTTTGGACCAAAGCAGACATCCGTAAAAACATCCACCTCAAACAATTGGTGCTCCGGATACTGGAACACCAAACCTACCTGACTGCGCAGACTTTTCATATCATATTTATTGTCGTAAATATTTTCATCATTATAATATAATGCCCCCGATGACGCCTTCAGCAATCCGTTGAAATGCTGAATCAATGTGGACTTCCCTGAGCCTGTATGCCCGATGACTCCCGCAAACTGTCCCTGGGGAATTTCCAGTGAGACATCCTTCAAAGCATGTTTTTCATAGGCCGTTCCCTGGCTGTATATATAATTGATATGCTCTAATCGAATCGACATAGTATCTCCCTCACTTGCTGAGCCGCATAACTCAAATCGCTTTCATCACCGCTTCCACCAGTTCTTCCCGCCGAAGAATTCCTCGCGGAATCGAAAGCCCCCGTTTCCGGAGTTCCTCTGCCAGCATGGTTGCCTGCGGCACATCCAGACGATATTTTTTCAGTTCCTCCACCTGACTGAAAATCTCCCGCGGTGTTCCCTTCATAACAATATGTCCGCTGTCCATCACATAAACCTGGTCAGCATCAATCACTTCTTCCATGTAATGGGTAATCAGAATCACGGTCACATGCCTGCGCTTCCGAAGCTCCTGCACCGTTCGAATCACTTCTTTTCTTCCGTTTGGGTCCAACATTGCGGTCGGCTCATCCAGGACAATGCACCGCGGTTCCATGGCAATCACACCGGCGATTGCCACACGCTGCTTCTGTCCGCCGGACAGCTTATTCGGCGAGTGGGTGCGGTATTCCAGCATCCCCACTGCCTTGAGGCTGTCCTCCACACGTTTCCATATCTCATCCGTAGGCACTCCAAGATTTTCAGGACCGAATCCCACATCCTCTTCCACGACCGTACCTATAATCTGATTATCCGGATTCTGAAACACCATCCCCGCAGACTGCCGCACATGCATCAGTTCATTCGGATCTTTTGTGTCTCTTCCGTTCACCCACATGGTTCCGCCGCTGGGAACCAGGATTGCATTCATATGCTTGGCTAATGTGGACTTTCCGGAACCATTGTGGCCCAGGATGGCCACAAACTGTCCTTCCTGGATATCAATGTCCACCCCGTCAACCGCACGGTTCATGCCGATTACATTGCCTTCGTCATCTCGTTTTTCATATTCATAAACAAGCTCACGTGCCTGTACCATATCCATATCTATGGCTCCTTTTCCGTTCTGCTATATCATCAGCTTGGGAAACTTTTGCTGCTGACTATAAAAACTTCTCCAACTGAGCGATAAATTTATCTACATCAATCGGCTTTGCGATATGTGCATTCATACCGCAGTCCAGGCAATGCTGCACATCATCTGAGAATGCATCTGCTGTCATGGCAATAATCGGCAGTTCTTTATCCGGACGATTCAAATCCCGGATTGCCATTGCTGCCTCATATCCGTTCATCAACGGCATGCGGATATCCATCAGTATGACATCATATGTGCCAAACTCTGACTTCTCAAACATCTCAACACACATTTTTCCATTTTCCGCCCTGTCCAACTCGAATCCCGCTTCCGAAAGAATATCTTCTGCGATTTCCCAGTTCAGATCATTGTCCTCCGCCAGAAGAATCTTTTTCCCTGTAAAATCACGTATGGCTGTTGCATGAACCTCCTCTGCAGTTGTACCTTCCATAAATTTACTCAGGCCAACATACAGATTCGACTTAAACAATGGCTTGGAAATAAATCCATGTGCCCCTGCCGCAAGCGCCTCCTCCTCTATATCGCTCCAGTCATAGGCCGACACAATCAAAATCGGAATTTCATTGCCCACTCGTTTCCGAATCTCCCGCGTAATCTCTACGCCATCCAGCTTTGGCATCTTCCAGTCTATCAGAATAATATTATAGTCCTCCTGCCTGCCATGCCGTTCCTCTACCATTGCGATAGCTTTCTCGCCTTCTGTTGTCCATTCTGCACGGACTCCAATTTCCTCCAATGCGTGAACCGCGCTTTGGCAAAGGTCCTCATTATTGTCTACCACAAGCATGTTCCAGTCCGGAAGCTTCATATCCTCTATTTTTGTCTCTGCTTTTTCTAAGTCCAATGTAACATGGAACTCGGTCCCTTTATACTGTACGCTTTCTACCTCAATAGTCCCCTTCATAGCCTCCACAATACATTTTGTAATCGCCATGCCAAGACCGGTCCCCTCAATCTTACGCACCTGAGATTCATCCCTGGAAAAGCTGTCAAATACCTTCTCCACAAACTCTGGAGACATTCCGATTCCAGTATCTTTTACCCGGAAATGACAGCGCACATAATGTTCTCCCACTGGTGACGGCTCCTGAGAAAGATAGACATTAATCGAGCCCTCCGCTGGAGTAAACTTAATCGCATTTGACAAAAGGTTAATCAATACCTGGTTCAGCCGGATGCTGTCGCAGTACACATCCTCCGCCTGTATTTGATAAACAAAAATATCAAAATGCAGGTTTTTATCGCGGATCTGAGGCTGCACAATATTTACAATGCTATCCATAGCCTCACTCAAGGAAAGGTAATCCATATTCAGGGTCAGTTTTCCGTCTTCAATCTTGGACATATCCAGTACATCATTGATCAATCCCAGTAAGTGCTTACTGGACAGTGTCACTTTTTTCAGACAATCCTGTACCCGCACAGTATCATGGATATTTGCCAATGCAATCGCTGTCATTCCCACAATTCCATTCATCGGAGTGCGGATATCGTGGCTCATATTTGAAAGGAACTCGCTTTTCGCTTTATTTGCATGTACGGCCTCTTCCCTTGCTTTTTCGAGGGCATCCATCTGCTGCTGGCTCAAGCGGAGATATCCGATAAAAATAACCATAATTGCCAATAAGACAGCAGCACACGCCCCTAAGATCAATGTAACGCGCTCGGTGCTCTGACTGTTGATCATCTCATCCAATATATTATAAGGCATAACACTTACAAGATACCAGTTGGACTCCGGAAGAGGGGTACAATACAAGTACCTGCGCCCATCTTCCGCAAGAACTAATGTAGAATATTGAAGACTGGATTTTAATGCATTGCGCAATTCCTGGACCTGTTGTCCGGGCGACTTTCCATTCAATTCCTGAATAATCTCCTCCAGGTATTCAAAATAATTGCTGCTGCCCTCATATTCTCCTCTTATCACAAAGTCTCCCCCTTGTTGGAGAAGATATGTATACACCAGAGAATCTTCTTTCTCTGTAACCAGTGATTTCTCCAGATTGTCCATGAGGAATCCAACCACCAGCAATTCGCTCTTCCCTCCATCTTTCATCGGATAAGCAGCCTCAACGCCCAGAATGACAACATGATTCCCTTGCTTATCAAAGCACGAAGTCACCTGGATATCGCCTGACAAAAAGCTCTGAAATTCTTCGCTGTTGTCAAGCTGAACCGCGTCCCCATAGAGCATCTCATTCTCACCGTTTCGTCTATAAAGCCCCATATAGGCAGCATTACGCACACTGGCATTCAACTGCATCTCTTCAAGCATCTGTTCCCCATATACAACACTTGCCGGCGGTGTACGCATCAGAATACCTTCTACCTGGGAGATGCGCAGTTCAATAACCGTAGAAAACTTCTGTTCAAGCTGCCTGTTCATCTCAGACATATAAATTTTACTGATGTCAGTAACCGTCTCCTCACTTTTGTCTCCCAGATATTTATATACCCACGCAAATATCACCATGCAGAAAATAATCACACAAAAAAAACTAATCCATAAAAATTTTTTAGTTTTTTCAAACATAAAGTTCTCTCTCCCTTTTTATTTCAGCACTAATAAACCGAAGCAGGCATACCGTGTGCCTGCTTCAAAAGAAGATAATAAACGCTTATGCCTCGCTGTCCTGCAATTCCTGGATTGCCGCGAATGTCTTATCATATTCAGCCCTGACCTTTTCAAGCATATCCGGGGTATAATCCTGCGGATTATTGCGCAGCAATTCCGTTAAAGTCTCGCTGATCTGATAGAGCCCTGTAAAGCCCAGGTTCTGGCAGACTCCCTTTAACGTATGTGCCGCCCGGAAAGCCTCCGTGTAATCTTGTGCCTCTAATGTCTTGCAAAGATTGTCAAAACTGCCGTCCGCTAAAAACTTTAATGCAAACTTTTTAATCCTTGCATCTCCGCGGAAACGACCAAATACCCCATCATAATCTCCATTAATTTTTTCGTAACATTCCTGTACTGTCATTTTGATATACCCCTTTCTTTGTAACCACCTGCAGCGCAAATGATTGCCTGCTTACCCGCCATATGTATTTTTTAACAATCTGCTGTTCCCTGCTCTTCAATCACATCTTCTACTTTACCGATTACGCCCCGCATCTGCGGTTTTTCTTCATCTGACCAGTTCACACGACAGATGATTTCACGTTCCCGCACGACTCCGTCTATCTTTGTCCGGCATCTATACCTGGTTTCCGGTTCCTCAGGCGTTGTCCCCGAAAGCACCTCCCTAAGTCCCTGAATATCCTCTTCCTTTATTGACTCCAGAACCTTTTCACTCTTCAGCGGTTCCTGTGTCAGCTCATCCAACCCTAGTTTACGCGCCCCCCATTCTGTCAAAGTGAGCAGCGATGGGGTAAACGTGTATTCAAACTGAATTTCCTTTGATAAAGAAGAGAAAAACCGGTTCTTCGCTCTCTCCTGATCCAGATAATAGAGGGTACGGTTTGACCCTTCCATCTCTTCATAACGAAGGATTTCTTCCGCGATATTACGCATCTCCTTCTCATTCTTTGTATTCACAGAAGCTGCTTTGAGCTCCTCTGCAAGGCTGTCTGATATATCCAGCAGACACTCCAGCAAGAGCGGATTAAATGTACCACATTGTCCCTCCTGAATCATCTGCAGGGCAGTCTCGTGGGAAAATGCCTTTTTATACACACGCTCACTGGTCAGCGCATCATATACATCTGCCATAGATACAACCTGAGCTGAAATCGGGATTTCCTCCCCTTTCAGTCCATCCGGATAACCTCTTCCATCATACCGTTCATGATGCCACCGGCAGATTTCATATGCAACCTTGAGTAACGGTTCCTCCTGATAAAAAGATAAATCTTCCAACATAGAAGCCCCAATCGTAGAGTGAGTTTTCATTATCTCATACTCTTCGTCCGTAAAACGCCCCGGCTTATTCAGGACCTCTGACGGAATGTCAATCTTCCCTATATCATGCAGAGCAGACGCCATGTTGATCATATTAATATCCTTATGTGACAGATGGTATCGATCCGTCTTCTTAATCAGGCTTTTCAAGAGAAGCTCCGTAATCGTCTGAACGTGTAATACATGGAGTCCGCTTTCTCCATTACGGAATTCAACGATATGGCTTAATATCGTGACCATAAGACTGGTGTTCTTCTCCTTCTCAAACATCTGCTCAGTCACAAGCCCCATCAGCTTCTTCTGTTTTGCATAAAGCATAATGGTATTGAGAACTCTTCGCTGTACGACCAAAGAATCAAAGGGCCGGCTAATATAGTCTATTACACCCAGTTCGTAAGCACGCCGCACATAGGAAGGCGTACTCTCCGCAGAAATCATAATCACCGGTACATCTTCTATCCACTGGTTTTTATTCATCACTGCCAGGACCTCAAAGCCGTCCATCCCAGGCATTACGATATCCAGAAGCACCAGAGAGAGTTCTGAACTCATCTGCTGCAAAATCGCTAATCCCTGCGGTCCGTCTGCTGCCTCTAAAATCTCGAAATCATCCTCCAGCATATCGGACAAAATCATGCGATTCATCTCTGAATCATCGACAATTAGAATTTTTTCTTTTATTTTGTTTTTGTCATTCATTACAATTACCCTCTATACACAAACTAAGACATACTCAAAAAATATTTCTGAGCAGTTCTTTACACACAAAAATCCTTCTTTATTATGACATAACAGTCCGAAAAAGTCCAGACTCAAATAGGCCATCCCTCAGGAAAGTTTGAAGCCCATCCCCCATACCGTCTGGATATATGTATCTGTACCGCTTTTTTTCAATTTTGAACGGATATTACTGATATGCACATTGATGGTCTTATCCTCAACAAAGTATTCTTCTCCCCACGCATACTCATAAATCATCTGCTTGGTGAAAACTCGTTTAGGATTACGAATCAACAGCTCCATAATGAGAAATTCATGCCTGGTCAGCTCCACCATTTCCCCATTCGCAGTCATCTCCTGCGTATCCGGGTTCAGTGTCCATGTACGGTAAGTATATACGTGCTGTTCATATTCTGTTTCTTCCCGGCTGGATATAGTTCCTCCTGACGCACCTTCATTTACAGATTCCACTCCCTTTGACTCTATGCCCTGGCTGTTCTCTGGGTCTATGCTCTGTGAGCCTTTTCGTATCCTGTTTGGGTGACGGAGCCGAATTTGTATCCGCACCAGCAGCTCCGGAAGGTCAAACGGTTTACAGAGATAATCCTCCGCACCAGCAGACAATAAATCCACCTTGCTGTCCAGTCCGCTCTTCGCAGACAGTACAATGACTGGCACGCTTTTGGAAAATACAGGGACCAATTCTTCACCTGGAATTCCCGGAAGCATCAAATCCAAAAGCACCAGATCAAACTTTTCCATTGAAAAAAGCAATTTCCCCTCACTCCCAGAATATGCCTGTGCACAGGAATATCCATGTTCTTCCAGATAGTCCCGAATCATCTGGTTATTCTTTTCATCATCCTCTATGATCAAAATCCTTTGCATGGTGTGTCTCCCCTAATAATACAATTCTGTGTTTCCTATAAATTTCTAATTTTTTATTGTATCATATTTTATAAATAATGGTAGTAAATTTTAGAAAAGACCGCTTCACAAATGGCTCATCATGGGACGATTCAACCGCAAATAACAATCGTATAAAAATTTATTGCAAAATTTAAAAATAAAATGCTTGCAAATTCAAAGGAAGTGTGCTAATATAAATAGCGGTCACCATGAAGGTGGCGGTTGTTTGATTTCTGGCTCCGTGGTCAAGCGGTTAAGACATCGCCCTTTCACGGCGGTAACACGGGTTCGATTCCCGTCGGAGTCATTGATGCACGTTTGTCAGACAATTGCATATTTTATATTAAGGCGCAGTAGCCAAGTGGTAAGGCGTGGGTCTGCAACACCCTGATTCACCG
>CANOBT010000173.1 GCA_947564305.1 uncultured Lachnospiraceae bacterium
CAATATGGTCAAAAAGAACCACCTTTCCATCCAGGAAACGATACCGGAAGGCTTCAATCTCATTCGCACATTTGCATACCGCATAGACAAATGAAAGCGTAAAAGAAAGATTCTGTTCTTTCACTTTCCGCCGAAAATTTGTAATATCTGTTTCAAATGTCACACAGAACGCCGGCTCCACACTTCTCCTGAAAACCATACAGTGCATGGCTCTTTCCCAGTTCTTCTCATCAATCACCTGATAAGTATTCATTTCAGATTTCCCCTTCCTTTTTCTATACTGCTGTTACATATGATCATATAAGTTACAGCTTCACTCCCATAAACCCAGCCTGCATATAAGACATCCATATCACTTCCACAGTCTGAAATCCGCACTGCCGCATCAATTCAAGATGCGCCTCTACAGTCAGAGGAAAATATTCTGTCCCGTATTTTTGCATCATACTCTTCTGCCCGAAATGCCGTATGCCCCATAACAAACCCCTTTCACTTATTTTTACGTTTGGCAAATTTCTCCTTCGCATACTCATAGGCTTCCTGAATATAAGGCTTCAATGTCTCAAACGTATCTTCCGATGGATTCAGGACACACAGCCAACTCATCCATGCATAAACCGGATGCGGAAGTATCCGGTCAAACACAGAAAAATCATAATCCATTTCCACAATCTCTCCCGCTCCCGGACGTTTTGGCACAGCCCCAAACAATTTGAGGAACGTCCCTTTGCGGACACCCAGATTCACCCGGAAAATTCCCGGTCTGTCCAGATCAGAACCTTTATCATTATCGCCGTCTTTCTCCTTAACCGTCAATATGTACACACCCCTTTTCAGCACATGGCCAGGATTATAAAAAATACCTTTTTCTCCCCAGCTCTCTACAAGAGTGCTCCCCTCCAAATTTTCCAGGCAGTATCTCAAAATCTCATCCGATTTCATCATACTCTCCCTATATCTTTCAAATCTTTCCTGTAAATCTCCAATTTATAAGGCTCCCCACTTCGCAAATCTGTTTTCCGCTCTGCATACTGGAAAATAAAACCACAGGATAATGCCAGTGCTTTTGCGGCAGAATTACCTGACCGTGCAGAATAATAAAATTCCGTCCCTTCCAAAGAAATGCAATATTCCATCAATAACGCAAGGATCTGTTTCCCATATCCCCTGCCCACAAATTCCGGTCCAAGGGCAATTCCTGTATCCTGCCAAGTATTTGGTTGTAATTTCTCTACCCCTGCAAAGCCCACTGCCTGCCCGCTATTCTTCTCATAAACCTGCCAGGAATCATGGTTTTCCTGCCATGTAATCGTCCTGCGCATCCGCTCCCTGGCTGCCTGCCCATCGGCTGTCACTGTCCATGCCATATATTCCGCTGTCTCCGGCTTTGACCAGACATTACGGTACATGGCCTCCCAGTCCTCATATTTTGCTTTTCCCAAAATAAGGTCCCTTGTCTCCATTACCATCCTGCTTCTCCTGCCCCTTATATGCTTCCTCCCTTACAGCCAGACTGCCCAGTCTCCATAATCATAAATCCCGCTGCCATGATGCAGCTTCCCTCTTTCTTTCAATTCCCGGAAACTGTCCCTCATCCGAATAATGATCTCCGGCTGAACATCCAGGGAATGATGCCCCGGAAATACTCTTCCCACAGGAAGCAACGCCACCTTTTCAAGAGAAGAAAGATAAGCCTCCGGGTCCGTGGAGGGATAATAAGCGAACAAAGTATCCTTGTAGACCAAATCTCCTGTAAAAAGATATCCACGCTCCGGTTCCCAAAAGCACATATGCCCAGGGGAATGTCCCGGTGTATGGCACACCTCTATGACACGCCCGCCAATATCAATTCTCTCCCCGCCATACAGAACCCTTGACGGCTTTCCTTGGAACATCTCATATCTGCTGACATCATAACTTTTCGGAAGTTCACAACGGTCCACCACCATATCCCTGACTGTTTCCATAGATAAAGGGAATTTACCCATCAACCAGTCCAGTTCCTCTTCATGGGCATAGAAATCCGGAAAATATTTATGCCCTCCAATATGGTCCCAATGGATATGTGTAGCAACAGCTGTGACCGGTTCGTCTGTCAGTTTCACAACCTCATCATAAATATTGCAGATTCCAAGCCCCGTATCAATCAACAGGCTGCGCTCGGAACCAATCAACAGATAACAATGTGTTTCTTCCCAGTGGCGGTACTCACTGATGCTATAAGTATCCGCATCTATCTGACCAACCGTAAACCATTTATCCATTTGTCCTCTCCCGTAAAGTCTTTATATCGTTTTTCTCTGCCTCTTTTTCCATCGTATGATAGCAGAGGTAATCCCCGCCCTCCGCTTTAATGATCTCATACGTTTTTATCCGATATCCCCTCTTCAAATACATGCTTTCTGCCGGGAAAGACGCATCAATATGTACTGCCTGATATTTTTGGAAAACCCTGTCTTCCAATAAATCCATCAGCCTGCTGCCGTATCCTTTTGCCTGATATTCTGGCAGAATAAACAACCGGCAGATCTCATTTTTCCGGACGCTCCCGGTTCCCACAATTTCCCCCTGCACTATCGCAAAATAGATTTCCTCCCTTTCCGCTGCTCGCCGGATTCCATCCTCATTATGCAGGTTAAGAAAGAACTGTACCGCACCGGAAGGATAATAATGGGGATATATGGCCTTTATCGTTTTTTCTACAATCTCCGCAACCTTCGCCGGACATTCTGCCCGCTTTAACCACATATCAAAATCTGCCGCCTGCATCTGTCTGTCTCTTCTTTCACAATCTCAACATAAGCTACCTTGCTCTCTGGCTAATCTTTCACATAGGCAGCCCGACTTTTATAAGACTTTATTATACAGCATAATACCTAATAGCTGTATTTTTATATTTTCTTAACAAAATTTCCAGCTCCCCTTTGCCCAATATTTAATAGATTGATTTTTCTTAATTCTATCTATTTGAGCTTTCATATGTTTACATTGAAAAATCCAATACTGCTTCTTTTCCTCCAAAATAGTTTTCACCATCATATCAGCTTCTAAATCTACGCCTGTAAATGGGCATCCCATTCCATCAAAGAAATCCAACCTTTGCATTATACCATATAAAAGCAACTTCATCCATATACTCCAAAAAAGAATATACAGAATCATATGCTTCGCTGCCTGATATCAGCACAATCGCCAGATAACCACTGGCAATGATACTCATTGCTATATGCTCATTGTCTACCAGGAAAATATATTTCTGTTCCATTGTCTGCGGCTCCGTAGTCATGTAGTGCTTTAAAAATTGTTTATTCCCACGAAGCAACGAGCCAAAGGGCAGCCTTCATTGAATGTCCTTTGGACTGCGGACTTCGTCCGGAAAAGTATACTCACATAACTTCAACCCGGTGAATCCCTGAGAATCGTTCAGGAGCACCTGGACAGCAAGAACTTCTACGCATTCAACCCAGAATTTGATACTCCGTCAGACTGCGGATGTAATTAGTCTATTCTATGCAAAGAACCTGCCACCGGCAGCTTCTTCTGCATACTATGGTATTCAAAGTGCTGCCACGCCTGATAAGCGGATGGCAGCACTGTCTGTTTGCGAAATATGTTATTGAGTCATTTATATTCTGCTTTGCCGATTATCTGGGGGATTCCGACACCCAAGAATGTTGTGGAAGCAGAAAACAGGTAACTTAAAGCAAACTAAATGTCTCGGTTTCCCGAAATTCCGCAGGGGTAGTTTTATACATCACCTTGAAAATATCCGTAAATTCCTGCTATTTTAAATTTCATTTGCTTTCACCTTTATTAGTTTCACTGCCCCAAACATACCCGACGGTTCCAACATCGAGCGCTCCGGTCCAAATATACCCGGCGTTTTGTTTGTGCTTCTCACCAAAGTATTCACTACCTTTACAACGATTTCATTTTCTCCTTCATTTACCAACTCCGTAATATCCGTTTCATACGATGGGCATATCTTCTTTCCGGCAGACTGTCCATTTACAAACACTTCCATACTCTCATATACATATTCCGGAGCAAAAAAGATCCTATCATAATCTTTTTCCACTTTTACTGTCTTTGTATATTGCATAGTGCCTGAAAAGTCTTTGTATTTCATAGAGACAGGAAGTAACTCTGCTAATTTTAATACTTCTGCCTTTTTATCTGTCCCTGCTCCACATAACTCCAGTTCCCATTCTTTTGAAATGTCTATTTCTTCTATATTTTTTCTATCCAGTAATTCCTCCAACTCATGGTCCGGATGAATCATCAATATCATAGATTCATATGGTTTCAACTGCAATTCAAAAGTCCCGTCTTTGTGCGCAAGTTTGTACCATTTATCCTGAAACGCATCATAAGTTCCATATTCACCTGCTTCCGGCAGTGTTACCTTGCTTTTGACTGTTTCAGAGAGTGAAGTATTAAAGAAAAAATAAATATCCTTATCTTTTTTATAATGATATACGCCAAGATTTTTATCTTCCTTATGAAGCCGTACATCATATATTCCCTGTTTTTTTAAGGTCTCTGCCAACTCGCTTAACGGAACAACCGGATATTGCAGCAGACATTCCATTCCGTTTTTCTCTTCTTCCCATGCAATTGCTTTTGGTCTGCTGTTTACAAACACTACGGGCAGTTCTGGATTTTGCATGAGAAAATATACCACTGTATCTGGAAGATATTCTACTTCCGGGATAATTAAAACCTTCATCTGCCGTTCATTTACAACTAGTTTTCCATCTTCTACGCAGGTACCATAATACTCTTGGTTTTCAAAAACATCTGCCGGCAGAATTTCGTAATCAATCTGGTGTTCTGTCAAAACGCGCCCCGGAACCTGAGTACGCATTGCCTTTCCCATCCAATCAGATTCTCCCTCATAAAGAATGGCCGCCTGCGGTACATTTTTCCCATTATTGAACAATTCACATAAACAGTTCGTATATTTCATAAGTTCCGCAAAATAAGGATATTGCGGATTATTTCCTCTTGCGTAAAAATGCGGCGGGCAGTCGTCATCTGGAAATTCCGACATAGAAAATGCATGTGGTACAAAATGGTTGACCCCCTGCATAACCAGATAGTCTACCAGCCATTTCATATTTTTAACTCCGAGACTCCACCCATATGCCCCAAAGTTTTCACACAGAAGACGTCCTTTTTTCTTCGGGTCTGTCTGTGCAGATGACGCACCAAGTTTCGCAAGTCCGAAGTGATAGAATTCCGGATCTGATAAACCGGATGGAGAATGTCTCATACTGTCAGGATTTCCCGGCAGAATCTGGTTTCCAATATTATCAATACCCGCCATATCCTGTCCCAGCATAGCCCTGAAATAGTGTCCCGCGCCACATCCAAGTCTGCTGTGCTCTCCATTATCTTCAATCACATGTCCTATGTATTGTACCTTATGCTCTCTGCACCAATTGCCTAGCTGACTGCTGAAATTCTTCTCATATAATCTACTGACGCAATCCATATAATGGAAACGCAATTTATATGACAAATCCTCCCTGTCATGATACCAAAGATAAGGAATCTGTATTTTCCAACCTTCGCCTAATTTCCTTTCTAATTCCTCTTCCAGTTCCGCACACCAGGGAAGAGGCATTATTTTTTCTCCGATTTTATCATCCATTTTCAAGTCGTCTGTATTATAAAATCCCGGCTCATCTGAAAAGAATCCCTGAATCGTCTTGCCGAACTCATCCTTATATCTTTGATAATGCGGCTCATATACACTTTCTATCAGAACTTGAACGGATTCCTTATCTATGTAGTTAATATATTCCGGTTTTGCTCCGAAATCTGTAGACATAAAGTTGACAAACACTCTCCACGTTCCGGGCGGAACACTCCAGATAAGTTCTCCGTCATTTACGTATTCAGACAAATCTATCATTTCATCAGAGATGATATCACCCTTTACCAATTTACATGCAGTAACGCTGAATATTTTATTTTTATCTATAACAGGCTTAACCTGTGGTTTTCCAAAGTCCATCCATGTAAACTGTTTTTTCGTAAGAAGCTCAACATCCAATGCTGCAAAAGGCGTTGGACCCGTAACATCCACAAACTGAGTATATAAAAATTCACGCGCTCTGTCCGGATACTTCTCAGGTAATAGTCCATTTGCCTGTCCGGTTGGAAAATGAGCATCATCCAAAATCCAGATTTTCATATTTCGTTTTTTCGCTTCATCCAACACAATATCAAAATCATGCCACCACTTTTCACCCGCAAATTCCGGATGCGGTCTTGCCTCCAGGCAGACCGCACCAATATTCGCGTCATATATTTTTTCCATTTCTGTCCGAATAACAGCTTCTTCCTCTCCCCGCATCCATAAAAATGGGAAAATATAATTTTCGCTCATATCATTACTCTCCTTGTCTTTGTTCAATTTCCATAGTAAGTTCAGCCACTTTTTTCTCATCTAGCTTATACCAGAACAATGGTATGATCGCTATAAAATTAAGTACTGCAGGCATTACATTTACTACCATGTTGATCATGGTTTTTGCTGTTTCTGTCTGCTCAGTTCCCGCAACATAGCCAGAAGCAAACAATATCGGGATTGCCACCGCGCCAACAATCGCACCTCCCAGCTTTACACTCAGTGTCTGAAAAGAAGTAACAAAACCTTCATCGCGCACACCGAATTTATACTCACCATATACAATACAGTCTGCCATCATACCAAAACTTATACTGGCTGAAGCCCCCGCAAAACCAATAGCAGCCGTAATAATCATGATTAGAACCGTATTCTGAGGAGAGATAAAAAAGAGTGCCACACATCCAATTCCCCATGCAATATTACTTCCAAGAAACCATTTGATCTTTCCAAATTTTCTTGTTGCAATTGGCAGAAACATATTACCGAGCAGCTGTGTTGCCGTTATGGTTGTAAACATGACAGATACAAGTGTATAAGATTTCATTACATAGATAACATAATAAGTCAGCACCGTCATCCTTCCGATTACAGCAATACAGCCAACAAATAAAGAGAACATAAGCATGAGCAGATATTTATTCTTTACAACATACTTTAAAGATTCCTTAATAGGTCTCCTCTTTACTTCTGTTTTTTTTGCTTCTTCTTTTATCACTTCCGGACAGTTTTTCGCACAGAACCACAAAAACGGGATCATGACAAGATTACATATAACAACAGAGATAAAAAATCCTTTCGCATTTGCCGTATCACTTTTTCCAAAGAACAAAATCATAGGCATAATACTAGCTGACAATATTACCTGAATAATACTGCTTCCAATCTGTGCTGCTGTCACGTAATCCATACGTACCTGTGAGTCATTAGAAAGCCGGTTCAAAAGGCCATTATAGGCAACACCTACCGCTGTATAAGCCATACCGGCCAGGATATAACATATCAGGCATAATGCCACTTTAATTGCGCCTTTCACAGGAAATACCGTAAATGTAAGAATATTAAATACTGCCAGGAACGGAGGCCCAAACATCAAATATGGCCGAAATTTTCCCCATCTGCTTTTTGTTCTGTCTACAATCAATCCCATCATTGGGTCATTAACTGCGTCCCATACACGTGCAACTAACATGATCAATGAAATTGCCGATGCGGATAATGTTACTATATCTGTGTAAAATAAGGTTAGATAGTTGTTAATAATATACCAGCTAATATTAGATCCGACAGACCCCATAGCGTATGAAAACGCCACTGTTTTATTTGTCTTTGCTTTTTGATTTTTCTCCATCTCACTTTTACCTCTCATCAGAATCATATCTTCATCTTTGTTACAACAACGCGCGTTTCATTTAAGATGTGATAAGTATATCAACAATAAGAGGATAAATATTGTATTTATTTTTCATGTTAAGCAGTAAATTTTTGACATAAAAAGAGACTGCAAACGTCTCAAAACATGACCATTTTGCAGTCTTTCCATTGATAGTTTTACTTATTACGAGATTTTTCCCGGTATTCTTTTGGTGAAATACCATAACGTTTATTAAACTTTTTACTAAGATGGCTTGAATCAAAGCATCCTACTTCCTGACTGATCTGACCGATTGTTTTATCGGTATTCTCCAACATTTCCCGTGCATGTTCCAATTTCAGTTCATTCACAATTGTATTAAACGTTTTTCCTGTATGATATTTTAGTAATCTGCTGAGATATGATTCATTGTAACAAAAAAAGCCCGCCAGTTCCTGCAGCGATACTATATTATAGTTTGTTGATATGTATCCCAATATGGCAACAATATTATTTCTGATCCACCGGTCCTCTCCTGTTGGAAAAATGATAAATGGATTCACAGCTTTATCATAGAGAATCTTTTTAAAAAAATCTGAAAGTAAATTTTTTTCCCTCTGCATATCCAAAAAGAAACGCTCAAAACTTGCTTTACTCAAAATGAGGTTTATAATAACATCCTCATCATGAACCGCAACTACTGTATGCATGGTATTCGGCGCCAAAAAGCAAAAGTCACCCGGTTTCATCTCTATCGCAGTATTTTCTATATAGTTGACGCAGGAACCACTATAAACATAAACAATTTCAAAAAAAGCATGATTATGAAGAATCGGATATGCATATCTTCCGTGAAGGCTAAGTTCAACATCCTTCTTATCTGCAAATAACCCCTTCTTATCCAGCGTTACACCAAATCCAGAATAAATTGCCCCCTCATAATACTTACTCGTATCGAATAAATCCGGATTCTCTTCTATCAGCTGTTTATATTGCTCAAAATACATGGGAGTAGTTAATATTTTGCTTTTTCCTGACAAATAAATCTTTTTCATCCGTTTTTCGTCTTTTGATAATTCCCATAAATCGCTTTTCATTATTTTCCCCTGTTGATTCTAGATTTGTGTTATCTGATAAAATCGAAGCTATTAGCTCATAGCTAAACAAGATATGGAACAAAACATCTTCCTACAAATATTTTTTCAAAATATTATACTAAATCCAGTTTCTAAAAGCAAGGTCAGAAAGGAGGATATTGATTTATGAGTCAGATAAAAATTACAGAACTATATGAGAGACTGAGCCATGATGATGAATTGTAAGGAGAAAGCAGCAGTATTTCCAACCAGAAACAGCTTTTAGAAGAGTATACAAGGCGCAATGGCTTGGTAAATATCCGACATTTTACAGATGATGGGATTTCTGGAACACGTTTTGATCGTCCCGGTTTTCAAACTATGTTAGAGCAGATTGAAGAGGGGAAAGTCGAAGCCGTATGTATTAAAGATATGAGCAGGCTAGGATGTGATTATCTGCAGGTTGGTATTTACATGGATAACCGGCTTGTCGGTGAGAAGAAGGGAGGTGCGTAACATGACAGCTTATGAAATCATTACGATTTCATTGGGATATTAGCATTGTTAATGTCCTTTGGTACTTTAATTGTTACATTTCTTTTTCCTTGATAAGAGAAACAAAAAGAAATAAAAAATGCCTATCCTGTCTGTCAACGGGATAGGCGGCGTCCGTAAGGACATTTAATTCGCTTTCGGGGGCTTCCATTTAAAATAACAATTTTCTTACCCATGACTTCCCTCCTTAAATCACATCAACCAGAGCTGCCGCCTTTTTGCAGCCATCCGTTTTGTCAATATCACCTGTATTCAATACGCCGGGAATCAAAACTTCACCGACCATTTTCCATTTATTTAACGCACACATCCGCTCCATAGGAACACGCACACCATCCATCACAGACATATCATCCTCCTCACATCTATTTTGGCCGCATGGCCATAATGGTATCCTTTAAGGTTTACCCAGCAGGATTGACTTTTCCTGCTGCCGATATTATAATTATATACAGAATGAAATACAAAACAAGTACCGACTTTAAAGTGCGATACTTACATGTAAGTTATATACTCACTTAAAGGAGAGTGTAAAAAATGAGCGAACGCTGTATATCACAAGAATGTCTTGAAACCACCGGTTTCAGCTATACCCTGTCCCTGATTAATGGAAAATATAAAATGACAATCCTATATACCCTTATGGAATTCGGCATTGTCCGCTTTAATGATATGAAAAAATATATCGGAGAAATTTCTTATAAAACGCTCAGTTCCACCCTAAAGGAATTGGAAGCGGATCAATTGGTAAACAGAAAAGAATACCCCCAGATTCCTCCAAAGGTAGAATACAGTCTGACAGAACGTGGAAAATCTCTGATTCCCATTTTAGATGGTATGTGTGAATGGGGTGATAACCACCGGCTTTAAAAAATTCTCAATTTTCATGTTCTAATATACAAGCTGATACGCACAGAACTGGTATGCATCCTATGTCTGAACGTCTACCAGTTTCTGAACAGTGTCATAATCTTGTCCTGCATCCAGGACTTTATCTCCTTGTCAGTCACTTCCATGTCCGAAGTTTTCTTCTGCATCCAGGAAATCTTTTGTTTCATTTCATCTACATATCTTTCATAGATTATCTCTTCCTGACCGCTCCACTCCTCAGACTTCAAAGCGACCAATATAGAGGAATGATACCGTAAAACAGTGTCCATGATCAAATTTTGCCGTTCAACGATTGTCTCCAACCGCTCTTGTGATTGTTTTCGGTCCTTGTTTGTCCATTTCTTTTCATCCGTATCCTGTAACTTGGACACTGCCAGAACAAACGTTTCCGCGTCATCACACAATGTATTTCTCATACTATTTAACGTCTCTAATGACCATGATATCTCGGAAGGCGTCACCAGGAGTCCGTCTATATCCGTTTCGATAACTTTGTCCACTTTTCCTTCCTTTACCTTGCTGCCGCTCTGTACGGAATCTTCTAAATCCTGGTCATTTACAATCATATTTGCCTGTGTAGCATGGTCGACTGTGTCGGATGCCCCGTCCGCTTCTCTTTCCTTTTCCCATTCATCATAGACGAACAACACACAGCACAAACAAATCAGCAGAAGGAGCATTCCTATAACCTGCAATCCACGTAACAGTCTTTCTTTCAATTGTCCATTTCTCCTCTCAGTCCAACATATTTTTTATAGATACCCGATTCTTCCAGTAACCTTATCCATCTGCTCTAATTTCACACCGTCTTTTGACTTGCATTTATTATACCTTATCCATTTTTGAAGTACAATCCTTACTTTGCATCAAAAAACAGATGATAGCAAGGCTAACATAACACACTATTTTTTCTGACTTTGTTCATCTCCTCATTGATCTCCAGCAGTTTCTCCTTCGTCATG